>CAMCMW010000208.1 GCA_945876155.1 uncultured Ruminococcus sp.
TCTGACCTTTTTTTACCGGAGCGTTGACCGAATCGTAAAGCCGGATATTTTTCTGAACCGACGTTATGTCCACTTCGGAGTACCAGAGTGTAGAAAAATCCTCTTTCGGCTTTACCAGAACGTACCCGTTTCCGTCAGAATCGTTTACCTTTATTTCAGCAATTTCCTCGTCAGCTGAAAGCAAATCCTTGTACTCAAAATTGTCAAAGACCCATTCCATAAGGTTGTAGGCGTCAATGATGTGGTAGTATTTGGAATCGCCGTCCTCGTCGTAGAACGGCGCATTGAGCAGTACCAGCAGATACTTTATACCGTCATAGGTACCCAGCGTAACAATATTTCTGCCACTCAGCTGTAAATTTCCGGTCTTGATACCCTTTACCCCAAACAGGTAAAAGTCACTTGCGGCACTCATTATTATGTTTGAGTGTGACCACGTCCAGGGTTCGTCGTGGGCGGTGATATAGCTTTTGGGGTGTACCTCGTACTCCTCGGCGGTGGCTATCTCCTCAAACCCCGGAACAGTCAGTGCGTACTGGGTTATGACCGCCATGTCCTTAGCGGTTGTCACCTGTTTCGGGTCGTAAAGACCGTGGGGATTGGCAAAGACTGTGTTCTCAGCGCCTATCTCCTTTGCCTTGGCGTTCATCTTGTCAACGAAGGCAGAAATGTTCTGATTGCCAAAGTAGTACGCAAGAATATTGGACGCCTCACAGGAAGAAGTCAGCATCATGGCGTAGAGGTAGTCGGTTACGGTAAGGGTGTCGCCGTCCCAGATTTCACCGTAGCGCAGGTCGTCGGGGTACTCGTATTCCTCAAACTCCTGGTAGAGAGCCTTGTCAGCGGTGATGGTTACAGCGTCGGTGTCCTCACAGTTTTCAAGGACTACAATTGCCGTCATTATGTTCACCAGTGACGCCGGCATCTGCTCTGCATCAGCGTTTTTTTCGTATATCACTGAGTTGGTGTCAAGGTTTATGAAACAGGCTGATTTTGAGTACACCTCGAAGGGCGGAGTAAATTCCACCGCTCCGGCAGTCGTCACAGCACACATATATATAAACATCAGCATTGCCGATAAAACGGAAATGATTTTTTTCAATTCAAACAGCTCCTTAATTTTTTCTATACACTTTTATTATATCATAAAATCGAAGATTTTTGATATAATTGCCCGATATGCAGGGAGCAAATCTCTGATTTGCGTATCTGCAAGGGCTTTTAAATAAATTATAATAAATGCTCTGCATTTATTATATCAGATTTTGCTGTAATTGCAAATACTTTTTTTGAAATTATTCACGCAAATCAATTTTTGTGAAATATGGATTTTTAGCGGGCGACCAGTGGTCGCCCCTACATAAAATGAATAATTTTACAGCATATAGTTTCAGATTACGCTGAAAAACTGCCGGTCGAGCCACAAAATAACAGTTACCGCAAAACTATCAACGAATTGTCCTGTCCGGTCACGGACTTGACAAATCGGGGGGAAGTGGTATAATAGAGGCAGGGAGTGATGAAGTGGCACTTGAAAATCAGCGATATGGACGTAATAAAGATACCCTCGTGAATAAAACTTATATTGAAAGCGGAGAATATAAGCGTAAGTTTGATAATGCTACTGAAAACAAGGAAGTTAACAAAACTCTTTATGACTGTGCAAAAACAGCTTTAAAACACAGAAGCGGTACTGCTTTTGAAGATATGTACTGGATAGATTCAGATACAGGTAAAATTATTCTTTCAGTTACTGACAGCACTGATGAACGTGCGATTGTATATTCCGACAAAATCAGGAATATAATAAAAAACAAAAAGAATATAATAACAATTCATACTCACCCAAGCAGTATGCCGCCGAGTGTATCGGATCTGAATTCCTGTTATTATAATAATTATGAAAAAGGATTCATAGCGTGTCATAACGGTAAAGTGTTTGGATATACTGCAGATGAATCTGTTAATGAGAGAATTTATAACATGTATATTCAAAGCTATATAAAAAAAGGCTATGACGAATATGATGCACAGTTATTGACACTCGAAAAGTTATCTCAATCAGAAAATATAAAAATATGGGAGGTGAACATCAATGAAAGATAAAGAATATTTTATTGATGACAGAGTTATTATCCCCGAGGATATTAAGAAAATGACAATTGAGGAATTAGAAGCTGCTATTAAGGAACTGGAACAGGAACTGAAAGAAAAGAAGAAAACAGCATAATCTTTAAACCGCCCGTAACAAGGCGGTTTTCTTATACTCGTGGGGCAGCCGTCCCCTACGATAAAATTTTATCCGTGACGTTGTAGTAGGGGCGACCATTGGTCGCCCGATTAATCAACCATACGAAATTTAAACACGAAACGGAAACACTGGCGACCAATGGTCGCCCCTACAAATTCAAACCCAATTCCGAAAAAAAATAAAAACCTGTTTACGAATGAATGATTTTATGGTACAATAAATAATGACAAGGAGGAATGAATTTGATTTATGTAACTGGCGATATGCACGGAGAGCTTTCACGATTCAAAAGCAGAGCAGTAAAAAAGCAGCTGAGAGAGGGGGACACACTCATAGTCTGCGGTGACTTCGGATTTATCTGGAACGACTCCAGGCGTGAGCGCTCAATTCTTGACAAAATCGGCGACCTGAAATACAACGTGGCATTCGTTGACGGCTGTCACGAAAACTTTGACCTGCTTGACCAGTACGAGGTTATTGAGTGGAACGGCGGTAAGGCGCACTACATAAGCGGTGGTCTGGTACATCTTATGCGAGGTCAGGTATACACTATCGAGGACAAGAAAATCTTCACCTTCGGAGGCGGTCACAGTCAGGACTACGAGTACCGCAAAAACGTGAACTGGTGGCCTCAGGAACACCCTACCCATGACGAGATAATCGAGTCCATAAACAACCTCAGCCGCTATGACAACTGCGTTGACTACATCATTACCCACGAACCCCCGGCGTCCCTTAAAGACTGCCTTGAAGTGGACATTTTCCAGCGTCTGGAAATCCACGCTTTCTTTGAGGACATCATCAAGGCTTGTCACTTTGAAAAGTGGTTTTTCGGAAAGTGCCACATTGACAAGTATATTCCAATGAAGTTCTATGCGGTGTTTGAGGACGTTCTGCCGGCGATTGAAAAAGACTGATACTTGCTTTTTCTCAGAAAGTATGGTACAATAAAAGACGGTACACTAAAATATATATCGGAGGAATAAAAACATGGTAGTTTTTGAAATGGAAAACGGCAAAAAAATCAAGCTGGAACTTTACCCTGACACTGCACCAGTCTCATGCGAAAACTTTGAAAAACTTGTTAAACAGGGTTTCTACGACGGACTTGGTTTTCACAGAATTATCCCGGGATTTATGATTCAGGGAGGCTGTCCTGAGGGTAACGGCACAGGCGGTCCGGGCTGGACTATCAAGGGCGAATTTGCGGCAAACGGCGTGAAAAACGACCTTAAACACACAAGAGGCGTACTCTCAATGGCAAGGGCTATGGACCCCAACTCAGCCGGTTCGCAGTTCTTTATCATGCACGAGGACGCTCCTCACCTCGACGGTCAGTATGCGGCTTTCGGCAAGGTGGTTGAGGGTATGGACGTTGTGGACGAGATTGCACAGGTCAAGACTGATTTCCGTGACAAGCCCCTTGAACCCCAGACTATCAAAAAGGCTTATATTGAATAAGAGCATGGTACTGCACCTGTCAAACTAACCCCGCCGAACGGCGATATAAAAGTTTCGCCAGCCTTTTCAAAGGCTGTGGGTTTCCAAAGGGCAACGCCCTTGGTCGCTCACCGCAGTGAGCGAAATTCTCCAAAGCCGCCGCTTAAAGAAAGCAAAATCATGCAAACTGAAAAGCAAAAATAATTTATCCAAAATCCAATTTATCCACGGCGGCTTTTTCATTCAACAGCGCCAGCGGATTGAATGACCGCCGATAGGCGAAAAAAACTAACGATACGCATAAAGTAACCCTCTGAGAATTTCCCGGAGGGTCTTTTGTTTATGGTTCTTGGATTTCACTTGATTTGTACCCTTAACTTTTCGCCGCCTTACGGCGGTTCATTTAAATCGCTGCGCTCTTAAATGAATAAAGCCGCCGTGGATAATCTGGGTTTTGGTTAGATAAATTGTGCTGTGAGTTGACGTCTTTTTGGATAAAGAACACGGCGGCTTTTTTGGGGAGTTTCGCTGTCTGCGGACAGCGACAAGGGGGCTTTGCCCCCGTTGACCCCCAC
>CAMCMW010000209.1 GCA_945876155.1 uncultured Ruminococcus sp.
TGTTACATTGTGATGTCTTTTCCGGTGTTACAAGACAGTTTTTGCCGTAACCTATAAGATCCTGCCGACCGGCTTTTTTCAGTGCGGCAATAACGATTTTCTTGTTCTCCGGCTTGAAGTACTGCAAAAGCGTTCTCTGCATTTTCTTTTCCTCCGGAGTTTTCGGCACATAGACTTCCTCCATTGTGTAGGGGTCAAGACCGGTGTAGAACATACAGGTTGAAAGCGTTCCCGGAGTGGGGTAAAAATCCTGAACCTGTTCCGGGTGCATATTGTTTTCTTTCAGGAATACCGCAAGGTCAATCGCCTCTTTGAGGGTACTTCCGGGGTGTGATGACATAAGATAAGGCACAAGATACTGCTCCTTGCCCACACCCTTTGTTATCTCGTAGAATCTCTTCTGAAACTTCCTGTACGCCTCAATATGGGGCTTGCCCATTTTGTCAAGAACCGCCGCTGAACAGTGTTCCGGCGCAACTTTAAGCTGTCCGCTGACATGATATTTTATAAGCTCCTTTATAAACTCGTCACTCTCGTCCTCCATAAGGTAGTCGTATCTGATACCCGAACGGATAAACACTTTCTTAACGCCTTTGACCTTTCTGAGCTTTCTGATAATGTCGATATATTCCGTGTGGTCAACGTCAAGATTAGGGCACGGCGTTGGTGCAAGACACTTTTTCCCCTTGCATAACCCCAGTTTCATCTGCTTTTCACAGGACGGTTTTCTGAAATTCGCCGTTGGACCGCCCACATCATGGATATAGCCTTTGAAGTCGGGCATTTTAGTGATTTTTTCTGCCTCTTCAAGTATTGACTTTTCACTGCGGCAGGTAATTCTGCGCCCCTGGTGAAGTGCGATTGAACAGAAATTGCAGTAGCCGAAACAACCCCTGTTGTGTGTTATGGAAAAGCGCACTTCCTCGATTCCCGGCACTCCTCCCAGCTTTTCGTAAGACGGGTGATACGCCCTCATATAGGGAAGACTGTAAATGTGGTCAAGCTCTTCGGTAGTAAGGCTCAGCGCCGGCGGATTCTGTACAAGCATCATCTTTCCGTGGCGCTGGATTACAGTTTTGCCGTACACTTCGTCCTGCTGGTCATACTGCTGTCTGCACGATTTTGCGTACGCCTTTTTGTTCTCCCTCACCTGTTCAAAGGAGGCACACTCCGCCGCACCGATAGGAGTATTCACCGGCTCTGTAAGATAACAGGTACCCCGGATATCGTGCATTTCGTGTATGCTCTCGCCGCTGTCAAGGCGTTTTGCAATTTCAGTTATCTGGTGTTCACCCATGCCGTACATAAGCAGGTCTGCACCGCTGTCAACAAGCACCGATGGTCTTACGCAGTCGTCCCAGTAATCATAGTGTGCAAAACGGCGCAGAGATGCCTCCAGTCCGCCTATTGCTATAGGAACATCACCGTAAATCTCACGGATTTTCTGACAGTACACAATAACTGCCCTGTCCGGACGCTTTCCAGCCTTTCCGCCGGGAGTGTATGCGTCGTCGGAACGCTTTCTCTTTGCGGCGGTGTAGTGAGCCACCATTGAGTCGATATTTCCGGCTGTCACCAGAAATGCAAGACGTGGTGCGCCGTACATTTTAAAGTCCCTGTCACTTTTCCAGTCCGGCTGGGAGATTATTCCGACTGTGTAACCCAGATCCTCCAGCAGACGTGTAATTATCGCCGCACCAAAACTCGGGTGGTCAACATAGGCGTCCCCCGTAACATATATAAAATCAAACTGTTTGATTCCACGCTCTTCCATATCTTTGCGTGAAACCGGAAGAAAACCGTTCATTCTTACTCCGCCTTTTTATTCATTCTTCTTTCTGCCCACTGCTGTTTTGTCATAATGACCTTTCTCGGTTTTGCGCCCTCATAAGGTCCTACAACGCCCATATTTTCCAGCTCGTCAATTATTCTTGCCGCCCTTGCATAGCCAAGTTTAAGCTTTCTCTGGAGTGAAGATGTAGACGCCTGTCCCATTTCCACCACAACGTCGATAGCCTTTTCAATTAGGACTTCGTCACCGTCACCGGTTAGGTCACTTGCGGCATCAATTTTCTCGCCCTTTTCAGCCGGCATACTCTGTTCAACAGCCTCGATAATATCACTGTTGTACTCAGAAACTGACTCTTTCTTGATAAAATCAACTACTGCCTCGACTTCCTTTGTCGAACACAGACAGCCCTGAACTCTCAGCGGTTTCTGCATACCATTAGGATAGTAGAGCATATCGCCGTAGCCTAAAAGTTTATCAGCACCCTGTGTGTCAAGGATAGTTCTTGAATCCACCTGCGACTGAACCGTAAGCGCAATACGGCTCGGGATATTCGCCTTGATAAGACCTGTAATAACGTCAGTTGTCGGACGCTGTGTTGCGATAATAAGGTGCATTCCCGCAGCTCTCGCCATCTGTGCCAGACGGCAGACTGAGTCCTCAACTTCTTTTGACGCCGCCATCATAAGGTCAGAAAATTCGTCGATAGCAATGACAATCTGAGGCAGTTTTTCAAGTCCTCTGCTTTCCGCAGCCTCGTTGTAACCGCCCAGGTCACGGACATTGTTGTCAGCAAAAAGCTTGTATCTTCTCAGCATTTCCTGTACGCCCCAGTTAAGCGCACCTGCCGCCTGTCGGGGGTCTGTTACTACAGGAATAAGCAGATGAGGAATACCATTGTAAGTGGTAAACTCAACCATTTTAGGGTCTATCAGTATAAGCTTTACCTCTTCAGGTTTTGTGCGGTAAAGCAATGACATGATAATTGAATTTGTGCAGACTGATTTACCCGAACCGGTAGTACCTGCAATAATCATATGGGGCATTTTGGCAACGTCGCCGATAATGATGTTACCGGCAATGTCCTTGCCCACAGCAAATGCAAGCTTGCTCTTTGCATTTTTAAATTCCGGACTTTCAATCAGCTCACGAAGTGAAACAACGTCCTGATTAGTATTCGGTATCTCGATACCAATTGCCGCTTTTCCGGGAATAGGTGCTTCTATACGAACACCTGCCGCAGCAAGGTTCAGCGCAATATCGTCTGAAAGATTGGTGATTTTTGACACCTTGACCCCTGCCGCCGGCTGTATTTCATACCTTGTAACTCTCGGACCTCTTTGTATTGCCACGATTCTTGCCGTAACCCCAAAGCTTTTGAGGGTGCTTATAAGGGTATCAGCCTTTTCTTTCAATTCCGCCGCCGCAGACGGGTCATTTGCCTTTGAGACCGACCTGCTTAAAAGGTCGATTGAAGGAAGTACATACTCTTTTACAGTAACCGGCTTTATTTCGCCCTTGTCCGGTACGGTCATTGCCGCTTTCTCTGCCTTTTCAGCAAAGTTTTCCGGCATATTTTCCTTTTCACCGCCCACTACAGCCTTTTCAACCAGTGCATCAAGCTCACTCAGAGGAGCAGTGTTTTCAGCAGTCTGCACAGTATTCTCAGATATATTCTCAGCCGGCTTTTCAGTTTTCTTTACAACTGCCGGAAGTGATACGTCATCATTTATCGGTATATCTATATCAGAATCCGGATACTCCTCCGGTTCTGACGGTTCAAACTGCGGAATCTGTTCCGGTTCATCGTCAACAGGGATATCGGGAATATCGTTTGGATAATCAGGAATTGTGTCCACTTCTCTACCGCCGGAATTGGCAAGGTTGATAGCCTCCTGCTCCTCGTCATACTCCCAGTCCTCATAGGCGTCAAGTATCCTGTTTTCCTCCCTTATCTCTTTAAGGGAACGGAACATTTTCACAAAGGGTTTGTAGAATATTCCGAAGAACTGGAAAAGCGTCAGGTTTGAAAGCAGCATAACAAAAATAAACAGCAGAATACACACAATTATTTTTGAACCGATACCGCCGAATATTTTAATAAGAGGCCATGCGATAAGTGCGCTTAAAAGACCGCCGCCCTCAAGCTCCAGTCCGGACTGGTAGAGAAATCTGCATTTTTCCATAAAGGAATTTCCCTCAGCCTCGCCCACAAACATTATCTGCACGACTGAACTGCTCAGCAGAGTAAGACCTATTCCCCAGAGCGCACGTCCGGCAACAGTCTGCTGTGACTTTTCCATACTGATAAGAAGAGCCGTGTAAATGAGAATAACCGGTACAAGAAATACCGCTATTCCGAAAAGTCCTCTCAGCAGATTATGTATAAAAAGCCAGCCGCTGCTGCCGCTTATAACCGTAAAGAGGAAAATCAGTATTCCGCAGGCAAAAAGAATTATTGACCAGAACT
>CAMCMW010000210.1 GCA_945876155.1 uncultured Ruminococcus sp.
CTACTATTTATGACGGCTCTTTCATTACTGGCAGGTGCAGTTTCACTTACGGGGTGCAGTAAAAAAGTTAATCCCGGTGATGTACAGGGCTATGATGAGGGAGAACAGTATATCAGTATGTGGGTACATACAATTGAAGATACGCCGGAAGGTGAAGCCTACAAACAGTCGGTTGAAAGCTTCAATGAAAAGTATGACGGTACATATTTTGCTGACATTGAATTTATTCCGAGAAACGACAGCGGAGGAGGATATTCTGACAAGATAAATGCTTCCGTTATGTCAGGAGATTTACCGGATGTTATAACAGTTGACGGTCCGAATATTTCAGCATACGCTGCAAATGGAATTATCCAGCCTCTTGCAGAGCTTAGTGATGAGGAAAAGGGCGCTTATCTCGATTCTATTATTGAACAGGGCACAGTCGATGAAAAGCTGTATGCTCTGGGTGCAATGGAATCAAGCGTGGGACTTTATTACAACAAATCCATTCTTGCAGAGGCAGGAATTGAAGTTCCTGATAAGGATAATCCATGGACATTCTCCGAATTTCTGGGTATTTTAGAACAGCTCAAACCCATAATGGACAGCAAAAACGGTTATCCTCTTGATATGACATTCCCTGTGGGAGAAGCAAGTATTTACTATTACGCTCCGTTTATCTGGTCAAACGGCGGTGACCTTATAAGTGATGACGGACTTACAGCAGACGGATACTTTAATTCTGATAAGAATGCAGAGGTTTTTAAATATTTCCGTGGACTTGTTGAAAAGAAATATATGTCTGCAACGCCTGTAGAAAAGCTGTTTGAAAGCGGACGTGCAGCCTTTAAGTTTGACGGTGCATGGGAAGTAAATACCATTTATCAGAGCTACAGCGATATTGACCTCGGTGTTGCGCCATACATAGTAAGCGATAACTGGGACGGCAGAAGATATACTCCAACAGGCTCATGGGCTTATGCGGCAACATCGAAGACAGAAAACATTGACGGTGCAACTGAACTTGTAAAGTGGATGAGCGGAGTTGAAAGTGGAATTTTGCTTTATGAAAACACAAAGAGTATGCCGTCTACCTATGCCGCATACAAACAGATCACAACATTTGAAGAAGATGAAAACTACAAGGCATTATATGAGCAGTTAAGAGATTACGGTCACCCAAGACCGAAAACACCTGTTTATCCGCAGGTCAGCACATCTTTCCAGCAGGTTCTTGAGGACGTAGGTTTAAGCGGCAAAAATGCGGAAGATGAAATGGATAAATCTGTAGAAAGGATAAACGCTAAGCTCAAGCGTTACACAAGATAACATGAAAAATAAATCTAATTCTATCCTTGGAATGGCATTTTTCGGACCGGCACTGGTTCTGATGACGATTTTCCTGTTCATTCCAATGATACTCACCCTTATTTACAGTTTTACTGATTATTTTGCACTGAATCCCGACCTTACACATTTTGTAGGACTGGAGAATTTCAGTACGATTTTCAAAGATGAATTATTCACAACGGCATTTTTTAATACTGTAAAATTTGTTCTGATATTTGTTCCGTTACAGACGCTGGGCGCACTGGGACTGGCACTTCTTATTAACAAGGTTACAGTCTGTAAGCGTTATTTCAAGGTTGCATTCTTTATTCCTGTTGTAATGTCACTTGCAGTTGTGTCAAATCTCTGGATGCAGATATACAGCCCTGAGGGTATTCTCAATACTATTCTTTCAAATTTCGGAATCGACCCTCAGCCGTTCATTTACGGTGCGAATCAGGCACTTCCCTCCATTGCTTTTATGAGCGTATGGCAGGGCGTTGGTTATCAGATGATAATTTTCCTCGGCGGCTTGCAGGCAATAAATCCTGCCCTTTATGAGGCGGCAGAAATGGATCACGCAAGTGCATGGAGCAAATTCAGAAATATCACTCTGCCGGAACTGAAACCGCTTTGCGTATTTGTCTTTATAACAGTTACAATCGGCGCATTCAGAATGATAGTTCAGCCTATGGTAATGACAGGCGGCGGACCGTCACATTCAACATATACAATAGTTTATGACATTTACGAAACAGGTACTGTCAACTGGGAAATCGGTCTTGCATCTGCAATGGCAATTGTATTTACTGTATTTGTTGTTATACTTACGATTATTCAAACAATTCTCACTAAGGACAAGGAGGATAAACATGAGAACAAAAAAGCAAAAAATCTTTAATGGTATTCTTGTTGCGGTAATGCTTGTAATGTCACTGTTTTTCCTGTTCCCTGTAATATGGATGCTTGCAAATTCATTCAAGCCTGATGCAGCCATTACTGCTGACATGAACTCGGCAAGCGCATTTATTCCTCCTGCTCCGGGAGAGGGATTTTTCGATAACTACAAAGCAATTCTCTTCAATACAAGCTTTATACGCTATATGCTCAACACCTTATTCTATGCTGCAATACTTATTGTTTCGGGAGTAATAGTAAACGGACTTGCAGGTTATGCTCTTGCTAAAATCAAATTCCCGTTCCGTGAAAGATGGCTGGCAATAATCATGATGCTTATGATTATTCCGACAGAAACTATCATCACAATCAACTTCATGTTTGTTTCAAAAATGGGACTTCTGAATACTGTATTCGGATACGTTCTTCCCATGATAGTCAATCCTTTCAACATCTTCCTTTTCAGACAGGTTTTTGTTAGTCTGCCTGATGATGTGTGGGAGGCTGCACAGCTTGATCACTGCAACCCTGTGAAATATTTCTTTACAATGGTTCTGCCCATGTCAAAGACAGTTGTTGCAACAGTAAGCGTATTTACTTTCCTTAACGTATGGAACGATTACCTCTGGCCGTCACTTGTATTCACATCAAGCGACCTTTTAACTGCACAGATAGGTCTTAATTCCATCACATCAAACGATAACACCACAATGGGTCAGACTCTTGCGGTTATAACACTTATTACAATTCCGGTTATTATCATTTACTCACTTTTCTCCAAGCAGATTGTGGAGGGTGTAGTATCAACAGGTTCCAAGGAGGGCTAAATTATGAGTTTTATCGAACTGAAAAATGTCTGCAAAAAGTATGCAGGTGCAGAAAAAAATTCTGTTACAGATTTCAATCTTTCAATAGAAGAGGGCGAGTTTATTGCCTTTGTGGGACCGTCCGGCTGCGGCAAGTCCACAACACTCCGAATGATAGCAGGCTTTGAGGAGATAACAGGCGGAGATTTCTATATTGACGGAAAACGCATGAATACGGTTCTGCCAAGGGACAGAGGCATTTCCATGGTATTTCAGAACTATGCTCTTTATCCTCACATGACTGTTGAAAAGAATATTTCATACGGTCTGAAGAATATGAAAGTTCCGGCTGACGAAATAAAGAAAAAGGTTGACTGGGCAATTGATATACTGGGACTTTCCGAATACAGATACAGAAAGCCTAAGAATCTTTCGGGCGGTCAGCGTCAGAGAGTTGCCCTCGGACGTGCTATTGTCAAGGACCAGAAGCTTTTTCTTATGGACGAGCCTCTTTCAAACCTTGACGCTAAACTCAGAGTAAGCATGAGAAGTGAAATAAGCAAGCTGCACCGTGAACTGGGCAGTACAACAATTTACGTTACCCACGACCAGGTAGAGGCAATGACCATGGCAGACCGCATTGTCATTATGAAAGACGGCGTTATACAGCAGGTGGGCAAACCTATGGAGCTGTATGAACACCCCGCAAATAAGTTTGTGGCAGGCTTTATCGGTTCACCGCAGATGAATTTCTACAACGTTAATGTCAAGGGAGATACTGTTACATTTGAAAACGGAAACAGTATCAAACTTCCGGATTCCGTTATATCAAAGCTTGCCGGCAGACAGGGTGAAATGATACTGGGAATCAGAGGAGAGGATATAAAGCTTGACCCCCAGAACCTCGACCTTTACAAGAATAATAAAATGTCTGCAACAGTAGACAGCATTGAAGTTATGGGAAATGAAAATAATCTGTATTTCAGCTTCGGAGGTACTGCCACAGTTGCAAGAGTATCAAAATACGAGATAAGCCAGGCAGGCGACGAAATTGAATTCGTGTTTATTCCCTCAAGAATTCATTTCTTTGACAAGCAGACAGAAGAAAGTCTTTTTAACAGGAGGACGCTATGCAGAAAATTCATTTAAAAGCACCAAATTGCTGGATAAACGACCCCAACGGCTTTATATGGTACAAGGGACAGTATCACTTGTTTTACCAGTGCTTTCCCTAT
>CAMCMW010000211.1 GCA_945876155.1 uncultured Ruminococcus sp.
ACAAAACCTTGCCACCAATACTTGTCGAAAATACAAAATAACTGCGTCAAAAAACCTTGAAATACGCCAGTATTACTGCGGCTTTTTTCCTTGTTCTTTTGAATTTTCGACTTCATCTTTTGGCAAGCTTTCATTGGTGGAGCAATAAAAAGCAAAAAGCAGACGGCTTTTACGCCGTCCGCTAAAACCATACGAATATTTATTTAAATAAAGATTTTTGCAATGTATATCGCATCATACAGGTTGACAGCACCATCACCGTTAATATCAGCGATTTCCTTTTCTTCCTCTGTAAACGTCCTCATTCCCATTATTTCTTTCGCAATCTCAACTGCGTCATATATGTCAATTTCACCGTTTCCGGAGATGTCGCCTTTTAAATGTGTTTCATCTGAAGTTTCTGAATTGGTAATTTCTATTGCTCCGCCGGAAAATACATATTCATAATTTCCGTACAGATAAGCGTATGTTTCACCGGAAGTGACATCTATAGTATATAAACCCTTAGCTTTAAATATTGCCTGATATGTTCCCGGAGCAATTTCTCCGCCGACAGAAAGCGTCATAACCACTTCATCTGAAGAATTTGAAAATGAAACAACAGTTTCTTCACTGCTTGTTTCCATATGAAATGGTATATATTCCCCGTCTTCACTGTTGATAACACTATTGCAGTATACTCCATAAGGCAGATTCACAGTTACACTACAGCTGCCGTCACTTTCCTCCCTGTCCGGTACTGACAACTTCATTTCGGCAGACTCACCGTTTCTCAGTACAACATCATCAGCACAGGCATTTCTTACTATATCTGTTGACCGGGTATAAGGCGGATACAGGTCATCAATTGAAATTACGGTCGTGACTGGAATAACAGTCGTTGTCACAGGCTGTGTTTCCGTATTTTCCGGCTGTGTGACTGGAATAACAGTCGTTGTTACAGACTGTGTTTCCGGTGTATAATAAGAAATTCTTGTTCCCGAAGGACTTTGGGATTCTGTTACTTCTATCGTTCCGCCGGAAAGTTCATACTTATAACAATCAATATATGAACCGTCACTTATGGAAAATTTCAAATCAAGCTGATATGTTCCCGGAGTAAAACTGTTAGCTACAAACAAAGTAAGAACAATTTCATCAGAGGTCATATTAAATTTATATATTCTCCAATTATAATTAATATCAGGATTCATACTGAATTTTATTTCACTGTTATCTGCGCTGTTAACAATATCAGTACAAAGTATACTGGAAGGTAATCTGAAACGAACACCATACTCTTTATAATATGATTCATTGAAAAATGGTATTGAAAATTTCATTTTTACATATTCGCCTGCTGGCACTACAACATTATCAGCATAACCTATAACAGTTGTATATGCTACAGCTGAAACAGGTGTTGGCGGAAATTGTGTAATTGGAATTGATGTAACTGTATAAATTTCTCTTGATGTTGTGGTAGTCTGCATTGTTTCAGAAGTCGAAGTCACAGTCGTCACCGGAACAGTAGTGGTCACCGCCGGACTTGCCACCGTAACCGCACCACCGGACACCTTGTAACGGTAACCGCCAGCAATATAAATATCCCCCGAAGGACGGCTGTATGTTCTTGTGATATAGTCAAAGCTAATCTGATACTCACCGTCAGAAATTTCCTCATCTGCTGAAAGGGTTATGGTCACAGTGCTTTCCGGCATTTCAAATGTGACAGCTGAACCGGACACTTTAAACTCAGCGATACCCCCATCTCCATAGCTGATTTTCTCGCAGTTTATTCCCTCCGGAAGGTTCATGCGTCCGGAACAGTTGTCAAAAATATCCATATTATCAGAAATTGAAAGTTTCATTTCAGCAGTACTGCCCGGCTCAATTACTACATTTTCAGCGTTCGCCGGTCTTACATTATTGATGTCAACACCGGCAATATAGGCAGTCGTCACCGGAATAGTTTCCACTTCATACCGGGTTATTGTTGTTGTGGTTGTAACGGCGGTTTGCTCCGGGGCGGTTGTGACAGTTCCGGTCTGCACAACTGTGGTTTCAGTAGAGGTATTCTCCTCATAAACCTCACTGTCCCCTGTCTCATAAGCCACAGTATGTACAGGCACAAGGCAGGTCAGCCCACACACAAACGCCGTAACAGCACTTATCAGCTTACTGTTTTTCATATAATGCCTCCTCAGCCAAGCAGTGTTTTTGCAATATCTATGGCATCATATAAATCAACAGTGCCGTCGCCGTTGAAGTCGGCAGTCTGCATAGCCTCATTGTCGAAGTCAGTCATTTTCATAACATACTTTGCAATCTCAATTGCGTCATAAATATCAATCTCACCGTTGCCGGAGATGTCGCCTCTTACCTGTGCTTTGGGAACTGCCGGTGAAATAACATCATCAATCGGTTCTGATGTGCTTATATCACCTGGTATGGCAGGTTCATCAGCAATATAATAAGATTCCAGATACTCAGCTGTAGAAATTTCATTGAATTCCGTATGAACCACTTCACAGATTGCAAAGGAAGAATCATCACTCTCAACTCTTTCATCAGCCTTTAAAATGTCCGGTATTTCACGGAATTCCAGAAATTTAATTCCCGGGAGTCTGTAACTGAAGTATAAATTGTCACTTGAACTCTTCTGTTCAAAGGTGACATCTTCAAGTCCGCTGACGGAATTCGGGTCAAAGTCCTTGTCCACATTTTTCAATTTGACAGAAATGGTGTAATCACTTAAACAGCCGTAGCAGTACAGTATTTTAACGCTGGCTTCTTCAATTATTCCGTTTGCAATCCAGTCATCTGACATCTTGCAAAGCTCTGCTATTTCGTCTTCACTGCGTACCGTTATAAAACAGTCATAAGACTCGTCATCTGCCATATACCAGCCATAGTTATCAGCAATCTCCATTCCCTCCGGCAGTCCTAATTCTTCTGCTGTGGGTGCTGTTCCGTCGGCGGTTTTAATACCAAGGGTGTACTGCTTCTGTGTTATGTTCTTAACAGCTCCGTCCTTATAAACTGTCAGGCAGCCGTTAATGGTGCTTTCACCTTCCCACTCAATATTATGCGGATTCGTGTAATATGCAGAGTCATTTGAGGTTTTGACTGATTCCTCAACTGCTTCATCAGACATACCATAGTACACACTAAACTTTTCATAGTATTCGTCAGCCGGAATGTCATTGTACATATAATGTGCAACACAGCAGGATAAAACTTCCGTCTCAACACTTTCAACTCTTTCATCTGCCTGAACATTTTCAATTATTTCAGGTGCAGTAAGAATGTCCAGACACTGAAAATATTTCATCTCATACCGTGTATCAGATTTCTTTTCAAAGGTAAAGTCCTCAAGACCCTCAAAGGAATTAGGGTCAAAGCTTTCGTCAGGTTCTTTAAGGTTTATATTAACCGTCAGATTCACTCCACAGCAATATCTGAAAATCCTGTGTACAAAAGCCTCTTCTGCAATTCCGGATTTTATCCATTCCTCAGACATTCCCGCAAGCTGACATATCTCCTCTTCGCTGTCGGCCGAAATGCAGTAATCTGCGTCATCTTCGGTGATTGTTCCAAGATAATCAGCGGTACACTTTTCAACCGTCATTCCCTCCGGAAGTCCTAAGCTTTCAGCGGTCAGTTCAACTCCATCAGTGGTTTTAAGGCATAACGTGTACTGTTTGTTATGCAGGCAAATTGCCTTTCCGTCTTTATACGCTGTAACAATGTTACTGCCGTATTCTTCCTCCCACGCAATATTGTCCGGATTCATGTAATAATCCGCTTCGGTTTCCGCATTTACACTGGAATTTTCTGCCGATATCATCGGTACTGCCGCCAGTGAAACCGCAGCGGTCATAACAAAAGATAAGGTTTTCAAAAATTTTCTCATAGTAATTCCCCCTATTTTTTAAAGCAGGTTTCTTGCGATATCTATGGCATCATATAAATCAACAGTGCCGTCGCCGTTGAAATCGGCAGTCTGCATAGCCTCATTGTCGAAGTCAGTCATTTTCATAACATACTTTGTTATCTCAATTGCATCATAAATATCAATCTCACCGTTGCCGGAAATGTCACCTCTTACCTGTGTTTCAGGAATGGCAGCATCAATATCAACTGCTGAATCTGCCGGATTTTCGCTGTCCGGTATATACACTACATCATCAGTACCGTAGTTTTTGTAATATTCGTCAGCCGGAATGTCATTGTACATATAATGTGCCACCTCACAGGAAATAA
>CAMCMW010000212.1 GCA_945876155.1 uncultured Ruminococcus sp.
AGCGAATACTTATCACGAAAGATGAGATAGACGAGGCTCTGGATAAGGCTGCCAGTCAGATAAATGCACTGTATGACGGACGTCCTGTGCTGCTGGTCAGCATTTTAAAGGGTGCATTCGTGTTCATGGCAGATATATGCAGAAGGGTAACCGTTCCGTGCGAGATAGGATTTATGTGTGCCAAGAGCTATTACAACGGTACAGTTTCCACTGGTGCGGTTAAGATTACTATGGATCTGGAGCAGGACGTAAGCCGCTATCACGTTGTTATCATAGAGGATATTGTTGATACCGGAAGAACTCTCAGCGATGTGGTCAGACTTCTTAAAGGACGAAACCCGGTTTCCCTCACAGTGATAACACTGCTGGACAAGCCCTCCAGAAGAGTGGTGGATTTTACCCCCGATACGGCGCTGTTCACCATTCCCGACTGCTTTGTGATAGGCTACGGTCTGGACTGCGGAGAATATTACAGAAATCTTCCTTACATAGCAGAGTATAATGAGGAGGGAAATTAAAATGTTTGAAAAAGCATTCAGGCTGAAGGAAAACAAAACTGACATAAAAACAGAAATTACTGCCGGAATAACCACATTTATGACAATGGCATATATCCTTGCCGTAAATCCGAGCATTCTCGGTGATGCAGGCATGAACCCTACCGCTGTACTTCTGGCGACCTGCCTTGCCTCGTTCATCGGTACTGTATGTATGGCGTTTATGGCAAATCTTCCTTTTGCACTTTCCGCCGGAATGGGACTTAATGCCTTCTTTGCATATACTGTAGTCAAGGGATTCGGCTATTCTTGGCAGACCGCACTGCTGGCTGTCTTTATCGAAGGAATAATCTTCGTTATTCTGTCACTGACAAATGTCAGAGAGGCTATTTTCAATGCTATACCCCTTTCGCTGAAAACCGCAGTTTCCGTGGGTATCGGACTGTTCATCGCATTTATCGGTCTTCAGAATGCAGGACTTACTGTGGATAATGCCTCTACCCTTGTTTCTGTCGTAAGCTTTACCGATAATTTCTCCACATCGGGTATATGCGCTCTTCTTGCAGTTATCGGCACTTTTGCTACCGCAATACTTTATATAAAAAAAGTAAAAGGCTCCATTCTGATAGGAATCCTGGGAACATGGGGACTCGGCATGATATGTCAGCTTACAGGAATTTATTCTCCTGACCCGGCAAACGGATACTACACCCTTTTCCCCTCATTTACCATGACTGATTTTACAAAGCTTGGAGAAACCTTCGGTCAGTGTTTCAAAGCCGACCTCAGCAGCGTTGGTATCTTCAACTTTATAGTGATTGTATTTTCATTCCTTTTTGTGGATTTGTTTGATACACTGGGAACTCTCATAGGAGTAAGCGCAAAGGCAGATATGCTTGACTCAGACGGCAGACTTCCACGGATAAAGCCGGCTCTTCTTGCAGACGCCGTTGCCACAACCTCTGGAGCTGTTCTCGGAACATCTACTACCACCACTTTCGTTGAATCTTCAGCTGGCGTTGCCGCAGGCGGAAGAACAGGTCTTACTGCTCTTACCACAGCTGTTCTGTTCCTTGTATCCATGCTGTTTGCGCCTGTATTTACGGCAATCCCCTCCTTTGCCACTGCCCCTGCACTGATAATCGTAGGTTTCCTTATGTTCAGCAGTATCGCACAGATAAAGCTTACAAGTGAAAACTATGCGTCGGCTGTTCCGGCATACCTCTGCATTATCGCAATGCCGCTGTTCTACAGTATTTCCGAGGGTATTTCCATAGGTGTGATTTCCTATGTGGTAATCAATATGGTCTGCGGAAAAGCCCGGAAAATCAATCCTATTATGTATGTACTTGCGGTTCTGTTCGTGCTGAAATATATTTTCCTGTAAATTTTTACAATCGTATATCTTATTAACTTCCTGAGCTCCTCGTAAGTCAATAAAAAAGCACCCTGATTATATGATAATCAGGGTACTTTTATGTTTGCGTCGGTTAAACCAACGGCAATAGGGGGATGAGGGATTGATAGAATTTATATTAAAGAATTATTGACAATACCTTTCCGACACGGCAGACAGTCCTTCCTGAAATATATCTGCCAGGCTTAATCAACGATTCCTTAATGCTGATTGATTACTGGTTGTTGTATGTCACCCACTGATATCTTGCAGTCAGCGGAGTTGTACCGTCAAACGGTTTGAGCCAGTCATCAACGCCTGTTCCGGGCCATACATTCATCATTATTTTTCCCGGAGTTGACGGGATATTGCTGTAAGCTGAGTAAACTGCCTTTCCGTCAACATACCATGTTATGTGGTCAGGCTGCCAGTCGAAACCGTATGTGTGGAAACCTTCTGACGCATCAAATCCGAGGTCGTAAAAATACTCGTGATTTCCCACACCGTTTGTGTAGTAATTGAACTGAACCTTTGTTGTATCCTTGCCAAGTATCTCAATATCTATTTCGTCCCACGGGTTGTTGTCAGAAGGTCCGGTGTAGGTGAAGAAAGATGATACAACGCCGTCGTTCTTTATAGCCTGCATTGATGTTTCGTAGTAGCCGTAGCTGTAGAAATCAGCTGTTCTGTATTCAGCGGCAGAATAGTTATACTTGCCTGTGTAGTCCTTGTCGATTGTAAGGTTAAGCACGCCGCCGTCAAATGATGTGTTCTGCTTGTACCAGCCGCAGTCAAAGCAGCTGCCGTTGCCCCAGCCGTCTGAGGCGAAGAATACCGGTGTTTCACCTTTTCTGAAATCTGCAACAACTGTGGCACTCTCATTCATTGGTGTACCGTAATCAGCTATTCCGTCTGCACTGGTTTCTTGTGTAGTCTGTACTGTAGTGGTAACTTGGGTAGTTGTAGTAGTAATCTGGGTTGTAGTAGTTGTTGTGACCTGGGTTGTTACTGGTTCTGTGGTCGGCGGAACTTCCTGTTCTGACTTTGAGAATGACTTGATTTTACCAGTAATATACTTCTGAATCTGAACTGCGTCTGCAACTGTAAATACGCCGTCCTGGTTTACATCAGCTGCGTCTACACTGCTTTTTGCTGAGAAAGTATTGTAAAGCAGTGCCTTTCTTGCAAGGAGTGCGTCAAATGAATCCACACGTCCGTCACAGTTTATATCGCCGAGGATAAATTCACTATTGCTCTGTGCATCATCTGTAAGTGAAACAAGATATGTCAGCGGAGAATTCCAGTAAATTGTAATTTCGTTGGTGGAGTAGCTTTCAGAGTTGTCCACATAACGCTTTGCAGCCGGCAGGTCCTGACAGTAGGCTTTTGCGGCGCTGTCCTCAAGATTGGAATTTACACCGCCTACCAGCATTCCCTTCATGGCTTTTCCCGCTGCCATTGACGGTCTGTGGTGAGGATTTTCCGGTGACACTGTGCCATAGCCTGTGAAGAAACACTCTCCCACCGGATTTGTTCCCAGCAGATAATCAAGCTGAGCATTTGCGGCATCTATGTATTTGCTGTCCTTTGTAATATCGTATGCAAGACCAAGTACTATTCCGGCATTTGCTACAGTCATGTTGCTGCCCCAGTCAAATTTACTGATTGCCACACCGTAAGGTGAATTGCCGGAAACTGTAACGAACTTATCAGCCTGTGAAACAACAGCATTCTTTGCAGCAGTATAAACAGATGAATCCTTGCTGATATTTTCAGCTGTGAGGATTGCAATATTGCCGTAATCTCCCACAGTTGCCCAGTCAAGTCCCTTATAGGCGGACATACTGTTCAGCGCATTTTCATACTTGCTGTTCCCTGTTGCACGGTAAAGCTGAGCCGCTGCCCAGTAACGCTCATCTCTGTCGGACTTGTCGCCGTATTCACCGGTAACAATATCTTCCGGATTGCTGAAAATGAGATTCGGATTTGACTCCAGGAAAGTCCACGCCTTTTCTGCACGGCTTAAACAGTCCTGAGCGAAGTTTGGATCAATGTCCTTGTAAAACTCGTATGCAAGTGCCATTGAGGCACAGAAGTCAGCAGTCGCAGTTGTGGAAACTGGTGTAACGATAAGGGGTTCAGTTTCCAGTTCCGGAGAAACATATCCAGGGAAACTTTCACAGGTAACCTTGTGATATACTCCCCCGTCGGCTCTCTGCATTTTCTTCATCCATTCCAGTTCATAGCGGACTTCATCAAGTATGTCAGGAGTACCGTTTCCGCTTTCGGGAATACCGATACTGTCGCTGTAAAGCCCCGGATTTCTCTCATAGGCATAAAGCAGATC
>CAMCMW010000213.1 GCA_945876155.1 uncultured Ruminococcus sp.
TGTTAAGCTTGAAGGGGCAGAAAAAGAAATTTTTATTTTCTGAAAAAGGAGGAAAAAATGGGAAAAGACATACACAGGAATACGGTTGAATTTGCTGTTCGTGGAAGATATGCGCTTTTTTCCGACGTTCTGACAAGAGCAGGCGGTGAAAAGTCAAGCTATCCAATACCCACCTATGAGGCACTGAAAGGTATACTCCAGAGCGTATACTGGAAACCAACTATAATCTGGTACATAGATTCGGTAAGGATAATGAACCCTGTGCGGACAGTCAGAAAGGGTATACGTCCGATTAAATACGGCGGAGGAAACGATCTTGCATATTACACATATCTTGAAGATGTGTATTATCAGGTGAGGGCGCATTTTGACTGGAATAAGAACCGTCCGGAGCTGGAGTGTGATCGCAATGAGCATAAACATCATAACATTGCAAAGCGAATGATTGAAAGGGGAGGACGCAGGGATATTTTCCTAGGAACACGAGAGAGTCAGGGGTATGTTGAAC
This sequence comes from uncultured Ruminococcus sp., assembly GCA_945876155.1. Lineage (GTDB taxonomy): Bacteria > Bacillota > Clostridia > Oscillospirales > Ruminococcaceae > Porcipelethomonas. The sequence goes on from CAMCMW010000213.1 coordinate 509, forward strand.
CGTGCGTGTTCGGGGAAAGTACCGGTGCTTATGATAACTGCGGAGAGATTAAGTACAGTATGATGTATCACGGAATTACATACGCAGACGAAGCTGAGAATGATGAAGACCGTGATATGATGACTGTGAGATTCTGGAATCCGGTTATGAAAAACGGAGTAATCGACTTTATACCGCCTAAGGAATGTACTGTAAAACGTCATATCAAGAAAATGAAAATCAAGCCGTTTGGACATGAGCATGACAATTTTGCAGGACTTGAAGAGTTTGCCGGAGGTGAATTTGATGAGCTGGAATGATGAACTTTATCATATCTATGAGCACAACTGCGGCAGGAAATTTGATGAAAATGAACCTGTTATGCTGCCTGTTTCACATTCAACCGCCAATTCACAGATTGAAATTGTTATAGATGAAAATGGTGAGTTCAAGGGTGCAAGAAAGGTTGATAAGAGCGAGGCGGTGACGATTATTCCGGTGACAGAATCTTCGGCAGTCAGAACCGGTTGCGGAGCAATTCCCATGCCTTATGCGGACAAGCTTTTATATATAGCCGGAGATTACAGCGTATTTGCAGAGGGAAAGCGTTCGGACAACACCATGTTTTATACGGCATACATGGCTCAGCTGAACCGCTGGTGCGACAGTGAGTACAGTCATAAAGCGGTAAAACCGCTGTATGCTTATCTTGATAAGAAGTGTCTGATGTCTGATCTGATAAAAGCAGGTGTTCTTGAAACTGATGAACAGACAGGCAAGCTTGCACCCAATGTAAAAATTGCTGGTATTCCACAGGAAGATTCTTTTGTACGTGTTGTTGTGAATACACCGGACGGAATTATCAGGACATGGGAGGACAAGACCCTTTACGACAGTTTTATTTCGTTTAACTCCAGCTTGATGGGGGAAAATCAGCTTTGCTATGCCTCAGGAAAAATGGCTCCTGTAACATACAAGCACCCGTCAAAGATACGCAACAGCGGTGACAAGGGCAAGCTCATATCTGCAAACGATTCAAGCGGCTTTACCTTCAGAGGACGGTTTGCGGATAAGGAAGAGGCAGTTTCAGTTAGCTATGAGTATTCCCAGAAAGTCCATAACGCATTGAGATGGCTGATTGAAAAGCAGGGAGAGGCGCTTGATTCCATGACAGTTGTTGTGTGGGCAAGTGCATTGCAGGAAGTTCCGGTTTTAAAGAAAAGATTTATTGAGGACGATGACCCGGTTTTTGATGATGACGAGGAATCAGTTCCTACCACAGCACCGGGATATATGGCAATGCTGAAAAAGCGTATTTTCGGTTACAGGCAAAAGCTTGAACCCAATACCAAAGTAATGATAATGGGACTTGACGCCGCAACAACCGGACGTCTGAACATTTCGTTCTATTCAGAGCTTGAAGGTTCAGTGTACCTTGACAATATCGAACGCTGGCACTTACAGACTGCATGGAAGAGGTACAATAATAAGAAAAAAATCAGTCTGATAAATTCATTCAGTCTTTACGAGATAATAAGGTGTGCATTCGGAAATGAACAGGGCAATTTTATCGAATGTGATAAAAAATTCATGAGAGATAATGTTCTGAGACTGATACCGTGTGTTACAGAGGGAAAAAGTATTCCTGCGGATATAGTAAACGGCTTATATCACAAGGCATCAAATCCCCTTGCGTACGAAAACGACTACAATCACCGCACAGTGCTTGAAACTGCCTGCGGTATGATACGCAAACAACGAATCCAAAATGGGAAAGGAGATATTTCAATGGCATATGACCCGAAATTAAACGACAGAAGTTACCTTTACGGCTGTCTGCTTGCCATAGCGGACAAGGCTGAGAGTGAGGCTTACGCTGCCGAAGAAAGAAACAGCAGAGTTACCAATGCAAGAAGATACTGGAATACGTTTTCACAGCGTCCCTATCAGACATGGGGAGTGATTGAGGAGAGACTGAGACCATATCTTGATAAGCTTGGCAAATCACAGGTGAAGTATAACAAGTGGATAGACGATATCATGTCGAGAATGGCACCGTCGGATTATGCAGACAACCGCCGTCTTGACCCAATCTATCTTTTAGGCTATCATCATTTCACAGATTATATGTACAACGGAAACAAACCGGAAAATGAGGAGGAATAACCATGGGAGTTTTACAGAATAAAATCGACTTTTCACTTATAATTACAGCAAAGAACGCAAATCCGAACGGCGATCCGCTGAACGGAAACCGTCCGAGAGAAAGCTATGACGGACTTGGAGAGATATCAGACGTGTGCATCAAAAGAAAGATACGCAACCGTCTGCAGGACATGGGAGAAAAGATTTTTGTCCAGTCTGACGATCGCTGCGATGACGGCTGTGACAGTCTGAGGGCAAGAGCTGAAAGCAATGAGGCGATTAAGGCAATAAGCAAGGGCAAGAATACCGACCGTGACGAATACGCCAAAACCGCCTGTGCAGAATGGATTGATGTCCGCAGTTTTGGTCAGGTATTCGCATTCAAGGACGATAATGTTTCTGTCGGCGTAAGAGGACCGGTTTCAATTCAGCAGGCAGTCAGTGTTTCACCAGTTGACATAGTGAGTATGCAGATAACAAAAAGTGTCAACGGTGAAAGTGGAAAGAAGGGTAAGGCGTCTGACACCATGGGCACGAAGCACCGTGTTGAGTTCGGTCTTTACGTTGTAAACGGCAGCATAAACTGTCAGCTTGCCGAAAAAACAGGCTTTACTGATGAGGATGCTGAAAAAATCAAGCAGGCTCTGCTTACACTTTTTGAAAATGACTGTTCATCTGCACGTCCGGACGGAAGTATGGAGGTATGCAGGTTTTACTGGTGGAAGCATGACGCAAAGACTCCTAAATATTCTTCTGCAAAGGTACATCGTCAGCTTTCAGTAAAACTCAAAGACGGAGTGATTCGCCCTAAGTGCTTTGAGGACTATGAAATCAGTCTGAACGAACTGGACGGACTTTCCGCTGAAAAATACGAAGATCTTATCTGATGTACAGCGAAGAGGAATATCTGCAGATTTCGGGTATTCAGCACTTTTCATTCTGCCGCAGACAGTGGGCGCTCATACATATTGAACAGCAGTGGCAGGAGAATTACCTTACTGTTGACGGAAACATTTTGCATGAAAATGTTCACGACCCCGCTTTCCATGAAAAACGCAGAGAGCTGATAGTTACCCGTGCAATGGCGGTATCATCGCCCAGGCTGGGGATTTGCGGCGAGTGTGATGCAGTTGAGCTTAAACGTTCAGATAAAGGAGTTCCGGTTTTCGGGTATGACGGGAAATATACCGTCACTCCTGTGGAATACAAAAGGGGAGAGCCTAAGGAAAATGAATGTGATGCAGTTCAGCTTATGGCACAGGGATTCTGCCTTGAAGAAATGTTTTGCTGTGACATACCTTTCGGATATCTTTACTACGGTGAAATAAAACGCAGAGTAAAAGTTGTTTTTGACAGTCAATTGAGAAGTCAGACCGAAGAAATGATAGATGAAATGCACAAGCTTTACAACCAGCGCCATACTCCCAAAGTAAAACGCAGGAGGGCGTGCAATGCGTGTTCGCTGAAAAATGAATGTCTGCCTGTAATATGCGGCAGTAAAAAAGCGTCCGATTATTTTTGGAAAACTATCAGTCCGGAGGAAGATACATGAAAAAGCTGATGAATACGGTTTATGTGAATAATCCGGACAGGTATCTTTCCCTGGAC
>CAMCMW010000214.1 GCA_945876155.1 uncultured Ruminococcus sp.
TTATAAATGAGCAGAGACACTCCCAGCTGTCCTGTTTCAGAAGTCTGATACCGCCGGCAAATTCGCAGGCTTTTTTCAGCGTTTCATCAGCGGAAAGACGTTTTTTGATTTCACCGTAATCAGTATCAAGGTCAAAATAATCAGCCCATACCGAGAGGAAATCCTCCTCGTTTGTATCGTGAAAAACAAAGCATTCACCGTCATAGGAAATGGTAAGGGGGCGGTCTAAGAAAAAACCGCTGTATGTACACTTGTATTCCGACGTCACTTTCTCCCAACGGAATGCCTGACCGCAGTCGAGGGTTTCATCAAGGTCGAAATCCGGCTGATAAAGACAGATGTTGTTTTGCTTTCTGATATATTCCATGGTATTCTCCTTAAAGTGCTTTGATGATGTCGGCAGTTTTTACAGGGACAATTTTTTTCAGATCCTCAAAACTCATTTCAACCTGACAGCCAACCTTTCCGCCGCTGAAATAAACGGTATCAAAATCCTGTATGGTAGTATGGGCGGTTGTAGTGAAAAGCTTTTTCATGCCGACCGGTGAACAGCCGCCGTGAATGTATCCGGTCAGCGGAAGGAGTTCCTTCGACTTTATCATTTCAATTGATTTCTCCCCCACTGCCTTTGCCGCTTTTTTCAGGTCAAGTTCTTCACAGACGGGTACCATAAAAACATAATTTTTCTTACTTTTCCCCACAGTCACCAGCGTTTTGAAAACCCTGTCCGGATTCTCATTCAGCACAGCGGCGACTTCTTCACCGTTTACCGTTTCGGGGTCGTAAAAATAGTAATTGTATTTCAGCTTTTTGCTCTCGATAGTACGCATAACATTCGTTTTTTCCATTGTTCATCGTCCTTTCAGAATCTATGATATCACAAAAAGCAGAGAAAATCAACAAAAAGTGACTGTCAAAAGCCGGAAGGGGTATGAGAAAACCGCCTTTTTACGGGCGGTTTAACTTTTATGCGATTTTAGAACTGTTTTTTTCTTCTTTTTTCGAATTTTCATATTTTTCCTTTAAAGATTTTTCCATTAAATCAAGTTCTTTCTTAGAAGATGTATCAAGTGTTCCAAACTTTTGCTTATTATTCATAAAACTACCTCCTATCGGTATTCAATTCCCACAAATTTTGATTTCTTCAGGAATTCCTTTACAATCAATGAATTAACCTTATCGTCAACCAAATGATATTTTCCGCGTATTTCCATTAATACTTCATAAGCTTTATTAAAATCATATTTTTCCGACTTAGCTATTATATGAGAAACTCCCATATTTGATACTGCTGAAAGACCATTAATACAGTCATTCATTAAAAAAACGCCTAAATCTGCATAAGAAAAATTCTGAGTACTCGGATGATTGTGGGCAAGAAAAAGAAAACTATTTTTATTTGCCATAGATACAGCAACAGGATTGTCAAAGATATTTACTGAACTTTCATTACCAAACATAATAGCTTCTTCGCCTGTATTCAGATTAAATAAAACAGCCGTTTCATTACTATCATTAATTTGCTTTGATTTAACCAAAAGTTCTTTATGTTTTTGATTTATCAATGTGTTTTGTTCATTTGAATAATGAGAAATGTCAGAAGGTGTAATTTTTTCTATTGCCTCATCAGTTATATAAATTTTATGGTCTCGCTTTTTCGCCTGTTCCAAGTCGTTCACTTCCCCTGCTTTTATTATACCACTCTATTAAAATTTGTCAACCGCTCCCACTATTGACAAACCCCATTCTCAAAAGCTATAATATTTTTATAATAAACCGCCGTAAAAAGGCGTAGGAACGGAGAAGAAATATGAAACTTAAAAGAATAGCTGCGATGATTTCAGCAATGGCAATAACTCTCTGCCTGTTCACAGGCTGCGGAGGAAATAAGGGAGAAATGCGTGATATCACCTCATCTGAGCTTGTGTCGGAAATGACTCTCGGCTGGAATCTGGGTGATACCCTTGACGTGTGCGCTGCCGACCGTGACGGAGACGGTAAAATCAACGAGGCTCCCAGGGACGGCGAAGAGGTTGACGAAACTCTGTGGGGTAATCCAAAGGCGACAAAAAAGCTGTTTGAGAAGATAAAGGAGGACGGCTTCAATTCTGTGCGCATACCAGTGACCTGGCGTGACCATCTGGGAGACGCCCCCGACTACAAAATAAATGAGGACTGGCTGGACAGAGTCGAGGAAGTGGTAAACTACGCCTGCGGCCTTGATATGTACGTTATCATAAATGTACACCATGACGGCGGCGGTGACCCGGATTTCGGCGCATGGATAAGAAATGCCTCATACGATTATGACAATGTAATGGTGAAATATAAGGCGGTATGGACGCAGATTGCAGACCGCTTTGAGGACTATTCCGACAAGCTTATTTTTGAGTCCATGAACGAGGTAGGCTTTGACGATTTAAGGAGTCCGGAAAATTATAATCTGCTGAATAAAATGAATCAGGAATTTGTTGACCTTATCAGAAACAGCGGTGGCAATAATCCCAAGCGTCACCTGCTTATTGCCGGATACTACACCGATATAACCATGACCTGCAGCGATCTTTTCAAAATGCCCGACGACCCCGAAAACCACTGTATTCTTTCACTTCACTACTACACCCCCTGGCAGTTCTGTACCACCACACAGCAGCATAACTGGGGCAGTGACAGTGAAATTGCGGAGATGAAACGGCTTGTTGGCGAAATGACTTCAAAGTTCACCGATAACGGAGTACCCGTAATTATCGGCGAATACGGTTCTGCACGGGGCAATGACGAGGCAAGCAGAGTATTTTTCAGTGAAATGTTTGTAAAGCTTTGCCATGACAGCGGTATTCCGGCGTTTTTGTGGGACAACGGCAGTGAGCTTGACCGCAGTACTCTCCAATGGCAGAACCCGGAACTTGTAACCGCTCTGAACAGAGCAGTAAGCGAAAAAGATTATGAACCGGCAAAGGAATAATCAGATGTGCATTTTAAATAAAATTTGCATATAATTTGCACGAATTTATGTCGAATTTCTTGACGAAACATTTTATTTGTTATATAATGTATATAGACAGTACGATAAAGACGAACTTTCAGATATAACCAAATTTACGAACCTGACAATACGATATAAACGGAGGGAAAAAATGCCTGAATACAATATTTACGAAAACAGGGAATTATCATGGCTTAAATTTAATGAAAGAGTTCTTGAAGAGGCTCAGGACCCGTCAGTGCCTCTCCTTGAAAGACTGAATTTTGCTGGAATTTTCCAGAGTAATCTTGATGAATTTTTTATGGTAAGAGTAGGCTCTCTTTACGACCAGATGCTGGTAAAGCCCAAAAAGAAGGACAACAAGTCCGGAATGACCGCAAAGGAACAGCTTGACGCTATCTTCTACAAGGTCAACGAGCTTGAACCTATGAAGGATATCGCCTATAAAAACATAATGCTTGAACTTATGGAATACGGCGTTGAGCAGATAAATTTCCGTTCGGCGACAATTGAGGAACAGCAGTATCTGCAGGAGTATTTCAAAAAGGAGATAAAACCACTTGTATTCCCGCTGATAATCGACAAGAAAAATCCGTTCCCGTTTCTGAAAAACAAGGAAAATTACTGTGCAGTGCAGTTGCAGTCAAAATCCAACGTAAAGCTTGGAATTATTCCGGCAAGCGGACAGTTCAGCAGAGTTATCCGTCTGTCCGGAGGAAACAGGTTCATTCTTGCGGAGGATCTTATTCTTCACTTTGCACCGGCTATCTTCAAAAACTACAAGGTTATCGACAAAACCCTTTTTAGAATCACAAGAAATGCGGATATAACCGTTGAAGAGGGACTTTACGACCAGGACTTCGATTTCAGAGAGGCAATGGAGGATCTCTGCAAAAAGCGCAAAAAGCTCCACCCTGTAAGAATGCAGCTTTCTGAAACATTCAGTCACCCGGCACTGCAGTTCCTGTGCAAAAAGCTTGATTTAGATGAAAACCACATTTTCTATCTGAAAACCCCTCTTGACCTGTCCTTTGTGGGAACCATAAGGGATATGCTTGACGAACCAAAGCTTAAATTTGACAAGCTTGTACCTCAGAAATCCGCAAGCATTGCTGAAAATATGTCAATGATACCGCAGATAAAACGGCATGACATTCTTTTAAGCTATCCTTACGAATCAATCAAACCTTTCATTCAGCTGCTCAACGAGGCGGCTAACGACCCAAAGGTAACCGAGATAAAAATCACCCT
>CAMCMW010000215.1 GCA_945876155.1 uncultured Ruminococcus sp.
AAGTCAATTTTCTCCTGGAGAGAATAGTCAGGTTCTGCAACATAAACAGTAACAGCATTTTGCTCCAGATCTTTTTTAACACTCTCGCTCACCGTTCTCATAACCTCTGCCTCTGTGGTATTTCCGGCGGCGTAGGGGTTATCAGTCTGGTTGGACGGACTAAGGTATATGACAGGTTCAAATTCCTCTTTTACCTCCGGTGAGGAAGCTGGAATATCCTTTTCAGTTTCCTTTGTAAAAAGCTGTTTTCCTGCATACACTGCAAGAATCGCAATCACAATTACTGAAATGATTCTGTCGTATCTTACTTTTCGCTTTCTCTGCGGCATAATCAAACTCCCAAAAAATCAATTTCTGACTACTATTATATAATAAAATCCGAAAAAAGTAAAGGCAAAACAATTTAATAAATGTAATAAATCTTGACATATAAGGCAAAGAGGAGTATAATTTAATGCGGTTAAGAATTTGTTAAGGAGATGAACTATGCCGGGAGAATCTTTTAAAAGTGTATTTGCAAAATCTGTAATGTCCGGTATCCTTATCGGGATAGGCGGAATTGTTTATCTGTCAGTTGAGAACAGGTATCTCGGCGCATTTTTGTTCAGTCTGGGACTGTTTACAATAATTCAGTTCGGATTTTCACTTTACACCGGCAAGGTGGGGTACATTCCAGAAAAAAGACTGACGTACATGAAAGATGTTATCATAACTCTGCTGGGAAATATCTGCGGTACTGCCTTTACAGCTGCGGCAGTCATTCCGACTCATATCCGCAGCAATATCCACGAAAAGGCTGTTCTGATAATGGAAAGCAAAATGTCTGACAGCTTTTTAAGTCAGCTCATTCTTGGTTTTTTCTGCGGTATGCTTATGTATATAGCTGTGGAAAACGGTAGAATCTGCCGGAAGAAAGGGCATGATACATCAGCGGTTTTCGGTACAGTACTGCCGGTCATGGTTTTTATTCTGTGCGGTTTTAACCATTCTGTCGCCGATTGCTTTTACCTCTTTTCCGCTGTTCCATGCCTTAAAGGGGCTTTATATATACTGACTGTTGCTGTGGGAAATGCAATGGGAGGCATGACTATTCCGCTTATGAAAAAGCTTTTTGACAAAGAAAAAGAATAAAAAATAATTTTTTTGAAAATAACCCTTTACAAATCAAAAAATATGTGGTATAATGTTTATGTTATCGAGGTGTGGCTCAGTTTGGTAGAGCGCTGCGTTCGGGACGCAGAGGCCGTGGGTTCAAGTCCCGTCACCTCGACCAGACATTTCGGGCTTTATTTTATGAAGCCCGATTTTTCTTTTTAAGGTTTTGCATCTTCTTTTATGCTTACAGTCATGTCATGAAAATATCAAAGTGAATGGGTGGAGGTATGCGGCAGTGATTCTTATGAAATAAACAAAGAGAATATCAGCCGATATATAGAGAACCTGTCCACATAGGCATCTGCGCACGTCTTTTCGGCAAATTTTGTCGCTTACTGCGTTAAAAATGTTTGCCATACGTCAAGTATGCCTGCACATTTTTGCCTTGTTATCAACAAAATTATGCTCGAAAATCCGCACACATTTCCTATGTGTACAGGTTCGGAAACAGGAGGAGAACAATGAAACGTGTACTTGTAAAATCTGTTTTTGGTGCATTTGAATATGTGCTGTCACATTTTTATCCCTTTGGAATGGAAGAAATGGCAGACCAGACTGATTCATACGCAGTAATATCTATCCAGGACTCCCATACCGGCGGTTTTGGCTTTCAGTTTAATGAGAGCAAATTCTGCAAGGGTGTACTGACGCTGTATTTTGATGATAACGTTAAAGAAGTTGAGGGTGCGGTGATGTTTTCTGAGGAACACGCCGGTCAGATAATAGATTTTATTCAGGCGCACAAAACTGCTGTTGATACACTGATGGTACACTGCTACGGCGGTCAGTCACGCTCCAGGGCAGTTGGTGCATTTGCAGTCAAAATGCTGGGCGGGGACAATTCTGAGTATTTTGAAACCGGAGTACCCAATCAGCACGTTTATGATGTGCTGGAAACTGTCTGGATACAGCGTATGCTTTGCGGAAATAACTGATAAAAATATAGCTTTACTCATATCCCAGAGTAAAGCTCTTTTATTTTTTGGAATTTGCACGGTATTCTGAAGGGGTTTCAGAATAAAGTTTTCTGAAAAAACGGCTGAAATAATTGCTGTCCTGATATCCGCAGCGTGAGGCTATTTCCGCTATGGGCAGACTGCTTGTTTTCAGCAGTTCACGGGCTTTCTGCATACGAAGATTTGTTATGTAGTCTATTGGTATACAGCCGAAGGTTTCTTTAAAAAGCCGTACAAACTGGCGTTCTGAATAGTTGGAAAGTTTCGCAAGACTGGAAACCGATATCGGCTCTGCATAATTTTTTTCAATACAGGCGATTGCCCCGGCAAGCTTGATAATTCCTGTTTCATCGGTGATTTTTTCAACGTTATAAAGCCGTGACAGTACAACTGCTAAATTTAAAAAGTCGGATTTGACCATAGTTTTCCAGCCGATCTGCTTTTGTGTGTATTCCTGATAAAGCTTTTCGATAAGATGGTTTATCTGAATAAATGCGCTGAAATCCAGTTTCAGACGGCTTGCAAAATGCTTTGTCCTGGAACAGTGGGGTTCAAGTACGAAAAGCGCCTGAAATCCGGCGGATTCGGCTATATCCAGATCAGGAGTGATAAAAAATGTCGGGTCAAACATTATGTTGCAGATGCGGAAATCCTTTACGTCTGTATAGCCGTGTACGGTCTCATCGCTGATAACAAAAACATCACCCTTGCTGATACGGTAATTTTCATTGTCAACTATATGCTCTGCGCTGCCGTTTAAAACTATAACAAGTTCGGAAAAATTTTCATGGCTGTGGACGTAAAGGTCTTCCTTATGCTCACCGTACTGGATAAAAAACGGAAAGCTTTCGTCCTGAGTGAAAATATTCAGCGGCATTTTTATCATGTTTTCTGCTCCTTTCCGTGATATGTCAGTTATGTGCTGTCAGTTGTCGAAAATGTTCTTTATATTCAGAAAAAAATGTGCTATAATTACAGTATACCATATCAGAAACAATAACACAAGGAGAAGTTTTATGCCAAATCCATTTTTACCTTTATGGGAGTATATTCCTGACGGTGAACCCCGTGTGTTCGGCGACAGGGTTTATCTTTACGGTTCACACGACAGAGCGTCGTCAGAGATGTTCTGCGATTTTAAATTAAAAGTGTGGTCTGCACCGGTTTCGGATTTAAGCAACTGGCAGTGCCACGGCGACAGCTTTCACACCAGAAAGGATACTGACCACGAATCTGACACCGACTGGACAGACAGGGAACTTTACGCCCCGGACGTTGTATGCAAGGACGGCAAATATTATCTTTACACATATATCTTAGCCTCAAAGGGCTGTGTGAGCGTAAGCGACAGACCGGAAGGACCGTTTAAACTGCTCAGCACTTATGTGTATGACGAGGCAGATGCCGGAGATGAAGGAATATTTAACGACGCCGGAGTACTGGTTGATGATGACGGCAGAGTTTATATTTACTATGGTTTTGAAAAATCCCATTTCGGTGAACTGAATCCGGAAAATATGTATGAGATAAAAAAAGGCTCATACAAGGAGGATATGATTCCCTGCGGAGACGGCAAGACTGATTTCTTTGAGGCAAGTTCCCCCAGAAAGATCAACGGTAAATATTATCTTATATATTCGCCCAAAAACGGCGGCTGTCTTGACTATGCCGTTTCAGACAGTCCGTCAGGACCTTTTGAACACAAGGGTACTATCATCAACAACAGCATAGATTATCCCGGCGGAAACAATCACGGTTCAGTGTGCAATATAAACGGTCAGTGGTATATTTTCTACCACCGCATGACCAACGGCACTATCATGTCAAGATGTGCCTGTGCGGAGAAAATTGAGATACTGCCGGACGGTACTATTCCGGAGGTTGAAATGACCTCTCTGGGCTTTGAGGAGTCACTGAACCCTTACAAGATTACGCCGGCTGAAATTGCCTGTGTGCTTAAAGGCGGCTGTTTTATAACTGAAAAAGATACTTTTACAAGGGCAGTCACTGGCATAAAAAACGGCAGTATTATCGGTTACAGGTATTTCGATTTCGGTGAGGACTTTTCAAGTAAGACCATGGAGTTTGCAGTAAAGGTTACCGGAGCAGGCTGTCCG
>CAMCMW010000216.1 GCA_945876155.1 uncultured Ruminococcus sp.
CGCTGTTTCCGGCTGCGGGAACGAGATATTTCCGCTGTGCATTGGCGGTCTGGGTACGCACTGCATGAGGATATCCCCGGTCTTTTCGATTTCCTCCGGAGTGTTCATGGGAGAAAAAAGCAGTACTATACAGCCGCTGTCGGCATATTCACATTCGATACCGTAACCCCTTAACTGGTCTGCAAGGTCTTTGCCGTCACATAAAAGGGTAAGGTGGAAAGGCTCTCCGCTGTAGACTTCATACCGTCCGCCGATTCTTTTTCTCAAAGCCTCCAGTGCCATGACTGCCGACTGCACGTCCTTTTCAAGGCGTTCCTCAATATACTTTGCACACAAATCCAGCGACGCCATAATCAGATAGCTGGGACTGGTCGAACCAAAAAGCGACATCGCCCACTTTGCCCTGTCAGCGTATGCCGGATTCATAATGTGCAGATACGCTCCCCCTGTCAGTGCCGGCAGCATTTTGTGGGCAGAGTCACAGCAGATATCCGCTCCAAGCTGTGAGGGGTGAGTACCCATGGCAATAGTGTGAGCGCCGTGGGCATTGTCAACCAGTAATACGGCATTATAGCGGTGACACAGCTTTGAAATCTCACCGATATCCGCAGTCTTTCCCAGATAATCGGGTGAAGTGAGGTAAATGCAGGCGTTTTTATACCGTTTCAGCATCTCCTCCGCTTTATTATACGGAAACTCCCCCGAAAGAATACCGCCGCTGTAGTCCGGATAAATCCACTTCGGTTGAATGTCCAGTAGTGCACAGGCGGCAAGAAAACTCCGGTGTACGTTGCGCACGGCTATAACGGTACGGTTTTCCTGTTTCATCAGCGCAAGCATTGTCTGGATACAAAGGGTCGAACCGCCTGTGCTGTAGCAGGTGCGGACTGTGTGATAAAGCCGGGAGGTGTTTTTCTCGCTCTCCTCAATTATCCCAGACGCCTCGAAAAGACTGTCCGCACCGCTTATCTCCGTTATATCGTACTCAAAGGCTTTAAGGGGTGCAGTTGCTTTTCCCTTGTGACCCGGCATATGTAACCGCAGTGTATCTGAACTGCCGTAATTTTTCAGAAAGTCATAAACTGGTGTATTCATAGTATTTCCTTATTAAAAGTAGTATTTCAGGAATTTGTATATCTTCTCCCTTGCACGCTTGATAGTCCTGGAAACGGTTGACTGTGCAAGGTCGAGCTTATCGGCAATTTCCGACACGCCAAATCCCTTATAATAGTATAACACAATTATCTCTCTTTGTCTTGGGGTAAGTTCATTTTTTATTACCCTTGCCATGGTGCATTTTACTTTTTCAATAAGCTCCGAGTTTGTTCCGCCCTCTCCTGTCGAAAGCTCCGATATTTTCTTGTCAAACTCCAGTGCGTCCATTGAAACTCTTCTCATTCTATATTTTGTCCTCCGTTATATACCGGCAATTACCAACTGTAACTGCTGTGTGTCGTTGTCATATTTTCGTATAAGGCATCCTGATTTTTTAAACATATAGAACGTTTGTTCTTTAACATTATATACCTGATTTTGTAATTTGTCAAGTTCTATTTTTGGAAATTTCGCATAAGATATTTCAGTAAACTCAGTAAACGTAAAAGGAGATTAAAATGAAACTGCTGTTAATAAACAAGAACAACCCTCTGCCGGATTGCTATAAACCCGTTTTAAAGGAAGTCGGGGACGGCTATTTTCTTGAGGTAAACGCTGCCTGTGCCATGAAAAAAATGATATGCGCCGCTTTGTCACAGGGAATACATCTGCGTGTTTTTTCGGCGTACCGCAGTATATCCTACCAGAAAGGACTTTTCAACGAGGACGTTGACCGCTATATGCTTTCCGGCATGAGCTTTGAGGAGGCGTACAGGAAAACTGCCCTGAGCGTTGCTCTGCCGGGTTACAGCGAACACAATGCCGGACTTGCCGCAGACATCTCCACCCAGGACTGGCAGGGAGAAATAAACCAAAGCTTTGAGAACACTCCGGAATTTGATTGGCTGGACAAAAACGCCCACTGTTTCGGCTTTATCCTGCGCTACCCCAGAAACAAAACTCACATAACCGGAATTACATACGAGCCGTGGCATTACCGCTATGTGGGTGCGGCACACGCAAAAAACATAAAGCGAATGGGTATTACCCTTGAAGAATATCTGAATTTACAGGGCTGTGGTGTTTGATTTGTGAATAAATTGTGTAAGTTTTGTGAAATGGGTTGATTTTATTTTTAAAAGTAGTATACTATGTATTAGCACTCAGCAAGTAAGAGTGCTAATATTGAAAATAACGGAGTTGACAAAAATGCAGAACAAAGAGTTTAAGGCTGAGTCCAAAAGATTACTCGACCTGATGATCAATTCAATTTATACACATAAGGAAATCTTTTTAAGAGAGCTTATTTCAAATGCAAGTGACGCAATTGACAAGCTTTACTTCAAGTCACTGACCGACGATAAAGTTGGTATCAGCAAGGACGATTTTGCCATTAAGATTGACCTTGACAAGGACGCAAGGACTATTACAATTTCCGATAACGGTATCGGTATGACTGAGGAAGAACTGGAAAATCATCTTGGTACTATCGCAAACAGCGGTTCATTCAAGTTCAAGAACGAAAACAAGCTGGAGGACGATGTTGACATTATCGGACAGTTCGGCGTTGGTTTCTATTCCGCTTTCATGGTTGCAAAGGAAGTTACTGTAAAATCAAAGGCTTACGGCAGTGACAAGGCTTACCAGTGGATATCCGAGGGTGCTGAGGGCTATCAGATTGGGGAGTGCGAAAAGGACACAGTAGGTACTGAAATCACCTTAAAACTTAAAGACGACACAGAGGACGAAAAATACAGCGATTATCTGGAACAGTACAGAATCAAGTCACTGGTAAAGAAGTACTCCGACTACATCAGATTCCCTGTTAAAATGGACATGACTCAGAGCCGTCTTAAAGAGGGTACTGAGGACGAGTACGAGGACTACACAGTAACAGAAACCCTCAACAGCATGGTACCAATCTGGCGCAAGAACAAGAGTGAGCTGAAAGACGAGGACTACAACAGCTTTTACAAGGAAAAGTTCTTCGATTACAACGAACCACTTCTCCATATCCACACAAAGGCAGAGGGTACTGCGACCTACAATGCCCTGCTTTACATTCCGTCCAAAGCGCCTTACGACTATTACTCAAAGGAATACGAAAAGGGGCTCCAGCTTTATTCAAGCGGTGTTCTGATTATGGACAAGTGTGCCGACCTGCTGCCTGACCATTTCAGTTTTGTAAAGGGTCTTGTTGATTCTGAAGACTTATCCCTCAACATTTCAAGAGAAATGCTCCAGCACGACAGACAGCTGAAACTGATTGCAAAGAGCCTCGAAAGAACCATAAAGAACGAGCTGACAAAACTGCTGAAAAACGACCGTGAAAAGTACGAGGAATTTTACAAGGCGTTCGGCTTACAGCTTAAATTCGGCGTTTACAACAACTACGGCATGAACAAGGATTCCGTAAAAGACCTTATCATGTTCCACTCCTCAAAGGAAAACAAGCTTGTTACTCTTGAAGAATACGTTGACAGAATGCCGGAAGACCAGAAGTACATCTACTATGCCTGCGGTGAATCAATCGCAAGAATCGACTCCCTCCCTCAGACAGAGCTTGTCAAGGACAAGGGTTACGAGATACTCTACTTCACAGACAACATTGACGAGTTTGCGATTAAAATGCTGATGAACTACAAGGAAAAGGAATTCAAGTCAGTTTCCGCCGGCGACCTTGACCTGGACACTCCGGAAGAAAAAGAAGAAATCAAGGCTAAGGAAGAGGACGCTAAGGATTTATTCAAGTTCATGGAAGAAAAGCTTGCCGGCAAGGTAAAGACAGTACGCCTTTCAAAGCGCCTGAAATCCCACCCTGTTTGTCTGACCAGTGACGGTGAAGTTTCCGTTGAGATGGAAAAGGTACTCAACGCAATGCCGAACGACCAGAAGGTACAGGCTGACAAGGTTCTCGAGATAAATCCGGAACACCCAGTCTTTGAAACACTGAAAAGTATTTACGGCAGTGACGACGAAAAACTGGAAAAGTACACCAGACTGCTCTACAATCAGGCACTTATGATTGAAGGACTTCCTGTTGAGAATCCGGTTGAATTTTCAAATCTTGTGTGTGAGCTTATGAAATAACTTAAATGAGGCTGTGTAATGCAGCCTCTT
>CAMCMW010000217.1 GCA_945876155.1 uncultured Ruminococcus sp.
TGCAAAAACAGACAGATTTCAGCCTATTTGTAGAGGAGGTACACTGAAAAGATGTAAAAATGAAAACCTTATATAAAAATAGCACTCTTATTAGCCGACCAAAGCACAATAAGAGCGCAAAACATACGCAGAAAGCACATTCCTGCTTCTCTTATTATAACACAATCCGGGGGCAGGAGCAACAGAAAGGAATAAAAAATGTCTGAAATTATTTTCAACAAATACAACAAACTTAACGAAATAACCGATTCCCCCATAGTCCGCATGGAGGTGATAAAAGAGGCGGCGGCTCTGTTCGGACTGCCTAAGCACCTTGTAAGAACTCTTGCTTTAGAGGGCAAGGTTAAAGCCGTGAGGGTGAGCAATTCGCCAAACTCAAAGATACTGGTAAAGTCCGTGACCGGACGGGACATTTCGGGTTCAGCTTTAAAGAATCATTTCGTTACAGGCTCGACCGGCAGCCATACAGAACACATTCAGCCTATTCCGGTAAGGCTTTAAGGCGGTGATACATATTGTCAGAAGTGAAATGGATAAAAATAGCCTCTAATATTTTTGATAACCGTAAAATCAGACAAATTGAATGTATTCCGGACGGTGATTCCATTATTGTGGTATGGGTAAAGCTGCTTTGTCTGGCTGGGAATATAAACGATTCCGGCATGATTTATTTCACTAAAGAGATACCTTACACAGACCAGATGCTTGCAACTCAGTTCAACAGACCTCTTGCAACAGTTCAGCTTGCCCTTAAAACCTTTGAGAATTTCGGAATGATAGAACTTGTTGACAATATTCTGCATATATCCAACTGGGAAAAGTATCAGAATGTTGACGGCATGGAACGCATCAGGGAACAGACCAGAAAAAGGGTCGCAAAGCACCGTGAAAAAGCACATCTTACAGATAATTCTGAATGTAACGTTACAGTAACGTTACGTAACGCAACAGATATAGATAAAGATAAAGAAATAGATATAGATAATATACCCCCTATATCCCCCAAGGGGGACAAGCCGGAGATTAAACCGGAAACAGACTCTTTCAGTGAATCGTTTAATGATTTTTGGAAAGAGTATCCGAAAAAGGTTTCAAAGGCTAACGCTTTAAAGGCATGGAACAAGCTTAAACCAAACGACGATTTAGTCAGGAAAATCCTTTCTGCTTTGGAACGACAGAAAATGTCAGTTCAGTGGCAAAAGGACAACGGTCAGTTTATTCCATACCCTGCAACGTGGTTAAACGGCAGACGGTGGGAGGACGAACAACAGGCAGTTTCAGCACTGCCAGATTACAGCTACGGTACACAAGGAGTTGATTATCTGTAATGTTTACAGAAATATTTGAAAATGCGACACAAAAATGCGCTGAGAACAACAGCCGGAATGAAAACGATTATGAAAAGGACGGTCTGCTTTACTGCGGAAAGTGCAATACTCCGAAACAGTCCAGAATTCATGTTTTCGGGAGATATGAAATAAATCCCTGTGACTGCAGATGTCAGCAGGAAGATTATGATAAAATTCAGAATATTCGTCATGAACAGGAGAAAAGCCTTACTGTAAGCATTCTGAGAAACAGCGGTATACACAACCGCAGTATGCACAACTGGACTTTTGCAAAAGACAACGGCAGCAGTCCAAAGCTTATAAACACAGCCAAGCGTTATGTAAACGGCTGGGAGGAAATGAAGTCGAAAAATATAGGCTTGTGCCTTTTTGGTAACGTGGGTACAGGCAAGACTTACGCCGCCGCCTGTATTGCAAATGCGCTTATTGACAGGGGTGTCAGGGCTATAATGACTGATTTCAGCCGTGTTATAAACTCTATGCAGAGTTTTGACACCAAAGACAAAAACGGATATATTGACGATATCTGCGGCTGTGATTTGCTGATACTGGACGATTTGGGCGCAGAAAGGCAGTCAGATTATTCTTTGCAGATTTGTGAACAGGTCATTGATGAACGTGCAAAGAACAAAAAGCCGCTGATTCTTACTACCAATATTCCCCTTGAAACTATCAAAAATCCGCCTGATGTGAAGTATGCAAGAATGTACAGCCGTATTCTTGAAATGACTGTCCCTGTGCAGTCGGCAGGAACCGACAATCGCAGCCGTACCCATGAAGATAACATGAAGTGGGCAAAAGAATATTTTTCTGGTTAAAAATGTTGGTAAATGTGGGAGGTTTCCCGACATATCCGACACCCTAAAAAGGGATAAAAATGTGGAGAAATGTTGGTGTTGCGGACTAGGAAAAACTAGGAAATGCTATGGTAGGGCGAAATATACAGCCAGCTCCACATATATTAAAAAAGCTGACTTTTGCTGACGTTTCAACCTTATGAACCGAGAACAAACCGAAAGTGAACACGGAAAAATGAAAAATAACAACCTTATCCCATTTAACCAAATGCCGCCGGAACAGCACCGGGAACTTTCAAGGCGTGGCGGTATTGCAAGCGGTAAAAAGAGAAAAGCCAATGCACTATTGAAAAAGCGCATGATTGAACTGCTCCGAAAATATGATATGCTTGAAAAGCTTTCTGATAAAGAGTATGCCGATTTTAAAGAATGGCAGCGTAAGCAGAGAAAAAGCCGGAAAAATTGTTAAGGTTACTGGTTCAGTTTTGTCAGAAAATAGTTGCATTTAGTTGCATAACGAAGCAAGAGAAATCCTGCTCCAGATACAGCGAACAAAGAGCGTACAGAGAGAAAACAAACCTGACAGTCGAGAGAAAGGAAGTGCGCCGCATGACCAACGAGCAGTTAGCCGCATTTATAAAGCAGGGGTCCGTGACCGGACAGGACATTTCGTTGTTCACTTTACGGTATCGGTTTGTTTCCGGCTCGACCGGCGGCTTTACTGAGTGTAGGGGGAGGTTGCCTTCGACGTCCCAGTCGGGCATACCAAACAGCAGAAACAAGAACCACTGAACAGCTGCGAAAGCCTTGATATGCCGCTGAACAATGACGAACCCGAAAAGCTTACCCTTGCCGATACCATAGCGGACGATAACGCTGTAAATGCTCCTGAACGTGTGGAACTTGCTGACGATTACAGGGTACTGCATGAGGCGGTAGAACGGCTGAAAGAGCCTGTTAATCATGTTATCAGCGAATATTATTTCCAGGATAAGAAAATGCCGCAGATAGCCAAAGAAATGGGAATAAGCATTGAACGTGTCCGGCAGTATAAGGCTAAAGGCTTGCGATGTCTTAGGTGTTCGCCGTTACTCAAACAGCTTTACCGTGAGAATATGCGGCATGAACAGCTCAGGCGGTTGCAGTGGTATCAGACAAGACCAGATAAGCATTTATACATTGAGGAGCTGGAGGAACGGTACGCAAAAACACTGCGTCAGAATGTATCATTGCATATCTGTCCAGTCCGGTCACGGACCCGGTCGAGCCTTATGTAAAAATTAATCATCAAAGTAAATAACGGATTGTCCAGTGCGGTCACGCACCCCCCCGGTCAGAAAAATAACGTTTTTTTAAGGGGGTCTACACCGTGGGGATATCCGACAATTCAGATTGACTGATTTTTCATAGAGGGGGTGGGGGTATGCAAGCTCAGAGGATTTATACAGAAAAAAGCAGCCGTTATGACTGCTTTGCTGCTTTTTCTTCTCTGATTTTCTGTAATCTCTCAAATTTTTCAAGAATTGAGCTGATTAATTGCTCTTTGTACTTTTCAGATTCCGTCATTTTACTGTACTGCCTTTCTTTTCAACCTTTTCGGCTTTGGTGATATCCTTTAAATCTTCCAGTATACCCTTGATAATCTCCAGTTTTCTCTTTTCTTCCGGTGTCATTATGCCTTACCGCCCTTTCTTCTCGCTCTCTCCGCTCTGATTCCCATTATGTAGCCGTAGTTGAAAACATTGCATACAACGTCAAACAACGTGCGCTGTGCCTTTGCGTACTGGTAAATCTCTTCCGGAACTCTCAGAATGTCCTGCTGGTCAAGCAGTCCTTTGAGTTCGGTGTATTCTTTTACTGTCATTGTTTTCCTCCTGACGTTCGCCTTTGTGTATTCTCAGTACACAGAGGGCATTATATTTTTACATGGATTCTCGCCCCGTAGGTCGGTGACCCGACAGGACATTTCGGTGATAGCTTTACGGTATCGTTTTGTTTCCGGCACGACCGGCAGCCATGCTGTAAAAAAGTTTCCTCATAAAAATG
>CAMCMW010000218.1 GCA_945876155.1 uncultured Ruminococcus sp.
AAGCTGGATGAATTCCCTCCCACGCTACTATACTACCGATACTCAGATTTTCTGCCATGCCGGTGTTGAAGAGGAGGCTGGTGAAGAATGGGAATGGGGTACTGATGAATATACATACACAGAAAAATTTCCTGCTCAGACCGGAAAATTCTGTATGGATATTATTGCAGGACACGTCGGTACTGACGGTATATCACAAAACCCCGGTTTCCATGATATATACTTTGACGGTGAAAGCCACTACTATATCGACGGGACAGTGCTTACAAACGGTATTATTCCCGTTCTTATGTATGACACCGATACAAAAAAGTATTACCGCATGACCGAAAACGGACCGTGGCTCATTCTGCCATATGATGAGGAATACTGAAAACATTTTTTATATAATCTGGATTATATAAAGAAAAATAAATTGCTGCGAAAATCTTACTGGGTACTTTTATTCTAAGTTATACTTCAAAAAATCGGCATATGATGCAGAAGAAAAGCTCTGCAACATATGCCTTTTAAGCTATATGAAATAGAAGGTTGAGAGTTTCTGCGTGATAAGGAGGGAAAATAAATGGGTGATGTAAGCGTAATGGCAAGGAGACTTTTAAAGTGAAGAAAAAAGAGGAAAAGCATATTGAAACAATTGAATGGTAGTGTAACTTTGAAAATAAGAAGTTATTTAGTGTAACGGCAAATTTAAGAGCTTCAGAAGCACTAAGTTCATGTTATACTATGACGCTTTGTAATCCCACTGACAGAGAACATTCTCTGTTGGTGGGATTTTTTATTTGACGGTCATTTAACGTTATTTCTGGGGGAACGTAATGACGTGATATAGAAAGCTGCCTTTTCATAATTATTCCGGTAAATTTCCAGCCACGCCAGATTACGATAAAGAGTAAAAATGAGTAAAAAAGAGTAAGTTCAAGGGTATTATTAGGAATAGAAAATAGTTTATAATTAAATAAAACAGTAACTATAGCGTGGATATTTTTCGTATAGCAGGAATTGGCGAAAATAAAAAACCACTAAGATAACTTAGCGGATGGATATTTCGCAAAATATTGTCTTTTGCGAAAAAGTATTTAAATGTACATAATATAATTAAATTATATCACCCAGTCAAAAAAAAGTCAATACATAAAGTGAGTTTTTTACAATTTTAACGACAAAATTCTGTGATTTATAGTGAAGAATTAACAAGAGGGAGAATTGTATGGAAAGATATAATATTTATTATCGAAAAGACGGAAGATTTGAAGGACGGATTTCAAGAGGAAAACGTAAGGACGGCAGACGCAATTTCCAGTATTTCTTTGGGCATACCAGAGATGAAGTAAAAGACAAAATGGCAAAAGCACGGCATCTGGCGACATTGAACGAGGAGTGTTCTGAAACAGTGTCTGAATTATATCAGGAATGGTATCAAAGTATATGTCACCGGGTAAAAAAATCTACTGCTGCAAATTACGGAATGAAAGCAAACAAGCACATACTTCCCGTTTTCGGAAAAAAACGTATTGATGCCGTCAAAGAAAGTGATATTTATGCTTTTATGAAAACAAAACAGAGTGAAGGACTTTCAAACCGTTATATTTCGGATATTATAGTTCTGATGAAGACTATATTTAAATATGCCGTAAAAGTCTACCGGATTTTTAATCCTATGGATGGTATTACGCTGCCAAAAAAGAAAAAGCCGGATATCAGGATTTTCGATGATAAAGAATTACTTCAATTGAAACAACATATTTCCGATACTCCCGGGCTTGATATACTTGGGACAGCGCTGTCATTGTCAACAGGAATCAGAATTGGTGAACTCTGTGCATTGCAGTGGAAGGACGTTGATCTTGAAAAACGTCTTCTGACCGTCAGTAAAACCATGCAGCGTATTCAGTCTTCTGCTATGGGTTCAAAAACCAAATTGGTTATTACTGATCCCAAAAGTGAATCCTCCAAAAGAACTATTCCTTTGTCTGACGGTATTGTTAATCTATTGAAGAAATTCAAAGGAAAGCCTGAAAACTATGTGGTTTCCGGCAGTGAAAAAGCCATTGAACCTCGAACTATGCAGTATAGGTTTTCTTCTATTCTGAGGAAAGCGGGTCTGCCTTCAGTTCATTTTCACGCATTGCGTCATATTTTTGCAACTACTTGTATCACTCTTGGATTCGATGTCAAGGCTTTGAGTGAGATTTTAGGGCATAGTTCTGTGGAAATAACATTAAACCGCTATGTTCATTCTTCTTTTGAACAGAAAAAGGAGTATATGAAACGCCTTGATATGAATTTTCAAAAAAACTGACTGAATCATTTCGCAAAAGACAATATTTTGCGAAAAATAAACAGAGGCATCTCTGAAGTACATATAATTTTGTTGTTTAATATTATTATACCATGAAATGTGAAAAAAATCACTTGCTGTCATTATGAACACGTTAATGATATATCCAAACAGGAGGTAAATGATAATGGGATTATTTTCAAAGTCAAAAATCAAAAAAATGCAGAAGTACGCTGAATGCGGAATCAATTCTGAACAGTTCAAGCTGGCAGAATGTTACTATTACGGAAAAGATGTTGAGCAGGATTATAAGCAGGCTGTCCGGTGGTATGTAGAGGCAGCGAGACATAAATACAGCTTTAAATTCAGCAAAAACGGGACTATGGAAGAAGTCCCTGACGCAAAGTATATGACAGCAGTCTGCTACATAGATGGTACCGGCGTTCCGGAAAATCTCAGATTTGCGTCCAGAATACTTCATAATATAATATTGTCTTCGGAAAGAAATATGGATGACTGGGAGTATCCTATAAACGATGAACTGCTCCAGAAAACCAGAATGAAATATATTGAAGCTGAAACTATGCTGCTGCGCAATGATAACCGCCCCGGTGCGGAAAGTTATTATCAGTATAAGCAAAAAATAAAAGAAAATAAGAAGGCTGCAATGGAACTTCTGATGGATTCAGCATCAAAGGGATATGAAGATGCGATTTTCGAGCTTGCAGTTAAATGTGCATATAATTCTTCGCTGGGCGGTGACGCTTTTGAAAGAACATTGTCACTTTGCGGTAATGCTGCGGCAAATGGAAGTGCAAGAGCGTATGAAGTTCTCGGGGGAATGTATTCACGCAAGCAGATTTATAAGGAGGGTACTAAAGTCGATAATCCTTTGTTTGATTACCGAAAGGCAGCAGCATATTATTGCAAGGCGGCGGAAAAAGGCGATTCAGATGCTGCACTTGAACTTGCAGACGCTTATTATGACGGCAGTGAACTTGTAAACGGAATCAAAGACCTGAACAGAGCAAAGGAATTGCTTTTGCCGGTTGCAAAGCGTTCATTTTGTCCGGGAGAAAACAGAAATATCCTGAAAGCACGGGAAGGCTTAGGAGATATACTTATGAAGTCCGGCGATTACGAACAGGCAATAAAATGTTATACAAAAGCTTTGGAACTGCCATGGGATGATCCGCTTGTTCATTATGACAGCAACATTTGTGAAACTATCGGTAATATCTATCTGGAAGAGCTGCGTCAGACAGATAAAGCAGTTGAGTGGTTTAAACATGGCATTAATCATGACGGCAACTCCAATTGTCGTTTTGCATTGCAGCATATTCATTAAGGTAACACCGTGCAATTATCGGGGTATGCCTTAATATGGAAGGGAGGGGCTGAAATGACACGAAACAAATGGGTAACGCTGGTTCTGATAATATTCGTAGGCTTTTTAGGTGCGCATAAGTTTTATGAAGGAAAAACAGGCATGGGTATTTTGTATCTTTTCACACTGGGATTATTCGGAATTGGTGTTGTGGTTGATTTCATAGTCACTTTGTTTAAACCGACAAATTATATACCGTAAATGGGGGAAAGAAGAATGAATTATATCATTACAATTGCAGGAGTTGTGCTTAAAGGCATATTAAGTGTTCTGCTTAAAATAACGGGGCCGACAGAAACAAGTGATGCAGTTACAAAGGGCATAAACTTTATTATGATAGGCTGTATTGTCATCGGTATTGTTATTGCTTCTCAGAGATACAAGGGCAAAGAACTTGCGAAAGTTCTTGCCATACAGGCATTAATTGCAGTCGCCGGATTTTTTGCAACAAAATTTCTGGTCTGGATTTTAATCATACTTGGTGCAGTTATATTCCTGGTTATCGGTTCT
>CAMCMW010000219.1 GCA_945876155.1 uncultured Ruminococcus sp.
AGGCGGAATTTTACGCTCTCGAAGGACTCAGTCAGCTGATGGAAACTGTAAAAATTGTCAGGTCGAAGTATAACCCGTCCCTTGAAATCGAGGGAATACTCTTCACAATGTACGATTCAAGGCTTAATGTCAGCAATCAGGTTATTGAAGAGGTTGAAAAGTACTTCCCGGACAAGGTTTTTGAGACGAAAATACCACGAAATGTGCGTCTTTCAGAGGCACCGAGCCACGGAAAACCGGTTATGTATTACGATAAAAGCTCAAAGGGAGCGGAGTTTTACGAGCTTTTGGGACTGGAAATACTGGGTGAAAAGGCAAAACCAAAGGAAAAGAGAAAGCTTTTCGGAAGAAAATCAAAGTAAGAAGGTGAATAAATGGCGGCAAAAGGAGGACTTGGTTCGGGTCTGGGGGCACTGTTTGATGACAACACCACTGATACAACTGCGTCACAGACACTGAGAATATCGGAAATTGAGCCAAACAGGTCACAGCCACGTAAAAATTTTGACGATGAAACAATATCAGCGCTTGCTGACTCAATAAAGCAGCACGGAATACTACAGCCACTGCTGGTAAGGCCTTATGGAAACGGCTATCAGATAGTTGCCGGAGAAAGGCGCTGGAGAGCCGCAAGAATGCTGGGAATGTCGGAAGTACCGGTGCAGATAAAGGATCTGACCGACTCCGAGGCAATGCAGATAGCGCTTATAGAAAATCTTCAGAGAGAAAATCTGAACCCTATCGAAGAGGCACAGGGTTATTATGAGCTGACTGAAAATTACGGTATGACCCAGGAGGAAATCTCAAAGATTGTGGGTCGTTCACGTTCGGCTGTCACAAATGCGCTGCGACTGCTCAGTCTGCCGGAGGAAGTAAGAACCATGCTGGAGGACGGTGAACTGACCGTCGGACACGCAAAGGCACTGCTTTCGTTTGACAATGATTACGACATGATAGTTGCGGCGAGGAAGGCGTGCGGCGGAAAAATGACCGTAAGAGCCCTTGAAAAAATGGCACAGAACGCCGGAAAACCGGAAAAGGAAGTCACCAACGAAAAGGTTGACAACTACTTTAAGGAAATGGAAATAGGACTCCATGAGGCGCTGGGACGTAAAGTCAGGGTTGAATACGGCAAAAACAAGGGTGCGCTGATACTCGAATTTTATGATAAAGAAGACCTTTCAGAACTTGCTGAGAGGCTTACACACTAAATGCACAAGGAGAAGAAGAACAATGCTGGATATGAAATTGATCAGGACAAATCCTGAACTTGTAAAGGAAAACATCAAGAAAAAGTTTCAGGACGACAAGCTTGAACTGGTTGACAAGGTGGTTGAACTTGACAAGAAGTACCGTGAAATCAAGGTTGAGTGCGACAATCTGAGAAACCAGAGAAAGACCAAGAGTAAGGAAATCGGCGGTCTGATGGCTAAGGGTCAGAAGGACGAGGCTGAAAAAATCAAGGCTGAAGTGGGCGAAATCGGCAAAAAGCTTACTGAAATGGAAGAACTTGAAGTGAAAATGGAGGGTGAAATCAGAGAAATAATGCTGGTTATCCCTAACATCATCGACGAAAGCGTGCCGATTGGTAAGGACGACAGCGAAAATGTTGAGGTTGAGAGGTTTGGTGACCCGTTTGTACCGGATTTTGAGGTGCCTTATCACGTTGACATCATGGAAAAGCTTGACGGTATCGACCTTGACAGTGCCAGAAAGACAAGCGGAAACGGTTTCTACTACCTTTGCGGTGATATTGCACAGTTACAGTCATGTATTCTTTCCTACGCAAGAGATTTCATGATTGACAAGGGCTTTACTTACTACATTCCGCCGTTTATGATTCGCAGCAACGTTGTAACCGGTGTTATGAGCTTTGCTGAAATGGAAGGCATGATGTACAAAATCGAGGGCGAGGACCTTTACCTTATTGGTACAAGTGAACACTCAATGATAGGCAAGTTCATTGACACGATTATTCCGGAGGCTGAACTGCCAAAGACTCTCACAAGCTATTCACCATGTTTCCGTAAGGAAGTAGGCGCTCACGGCATTGAGGAGAGAGGCGTTTACAGAATACACCAGTTTGAAAAGCAGGAAATGATTGTTGTGTGCAAGCCTGAGGACAGCATGGACTGGTTCAAAAAGCTTTACATGAACACCGTTAAATTTTTCAGAACACTTGATATTCCGGTAAGAACTCTTGAATGCTGTTCCGGTGACCTGGCTGACTTAAAGGTGAAGAGTATCGACGTTGAGGCGTGGTCACCGAGACAGAAGAAGTACTTTGAGGTAGGCAGCTGTTCCAACTTAGGTGACGCACAGGCAAGAAGACTTGGTATCAGAGTCAAGACTGAGAGCGGCGAGAAGTATTTTGCTCACACGCTCAACAATACAGTCGTTGCACCGCCGAGAATGCTCATTGCGTTCCTTGAAAACAACCTCAACGAGGACGGAAGTATCAGGATTCCGAAGGCATTGCAGTACTACATGAGAAAAGACAAGATTGAGGTTAAGAAATAATAATATTGCAATAATAAAGGCTTTCACTGTTTGGGTGAAAGCCTTTTGTTTTAGATTAAAATTCCGGCAGGAACAAGTTTCGGTACTCTGACCTTGCATTTTGCAGCGGACATTGCGATACTGCTGCACATAAATCTGATATAATTCCAGTCGTTTGCAATGGAATTTCTGGTTTTTGAGTACTTCTCATGGACGCTTTCAAGCAGTTCAATGCACTTTTTAGCGCTGGAAAGGTCAAGTCTGCTTTCGGTGGTGATTTCGTTTGAATCGGTTATAATGTGCCTGTGCAGACAGTTTTCATAGCTGATATGCTCTGAAAGCGTACCCTTAAAGCGGGGAGTGTGGGGAAAAGTGAAGTAGTCACCTATAAAGTGTACGGCTCGTCCGAGGTCAAAGTAATCCACAGGGGATTTAAGCCTGCCGTGAAGACGGTTAAGAGTGTTTCTGACGTATGAGGCAGTACCGGCGTAAGTGTGACCCTTGACGTAGGTAAGAGGATTTACGTCCGGGGAGATACAGCCGTATTCAAAGGCGGATTTTTTCAGCTTTCCTCCGAAATTAGCAGCGCCGGTTATAAGCTTTGCGAGATATAAATGATCTTTTGTTTCCATCGGTATCGCCTCCATTCACTTATATTATAACACCTTTTTGTGAAAATTCAATAAAATTTATGAGAAATTTTAAAATTGTTTTTGATTTAACCATAATTATATTCTGCACAAATTTACATCTGAATATACAAAAAGGACCGGAAAAACCGGTCCTTAAAAAATATTTAGCTTAATCAATTAATGATTGTAGCTCCTGCATCTGTATCCTTTTCAAAGAGGTGAATCTTGTTAGGATCAATAGCAACCTTGATTCTGTCCTGCGGTCTTGCAGTTGAACGAGGTGAAACTCTTGCAGTAAGCGGAATACCTTCGCAAGTGAGGTAAAGGAATGTTTCAGCACCCATCATTTCAGTGATGTCAACGTCACATTCGATAATACCTGTTGTAGCGTTTGAGAGGTACATTTCCTCATCATGAACGCTCTCCGGACGGATACCCATGATAACTTCCTTGTCAACGTAGTTAGCAAGTTCAGGAACAACCTTAGCCTCAGGGATTTCAACAGTGTACTTAACGCCTCTTGAAGACTTTGTATCGCTTGAACCGAACTCAACTTCGTACTTTGAACCGTTCTTTCTGAGAATAGCGTCGATGAAGTTCATCTGAGGTGAACCCAGGAATCCTGCAACGAACTTGTTGCAAGGTTTCTCATAAAGAGCCTGAGGAGTATCAACCTGCTGAATGATACCGTCCTTCATAACAACGATTCTGTCACCCATTGTCATAGCCTCTGTCTGGTCATGAGTTACGTAGATGAATGTTGTACCCAGTTTCTGGTGAAGCTTAGCAATTTCTGTTCTCATCTGAGCACGGAGCTTAGCGTCAAGGTTTGACAACGGCTCGTCGAGAAGGAATACCTGTGGTGAACGAACGATAGCACGACCCAGCGCAACTCTCTGACGCTGACCGCCTGACATAGCCTTAGGCTTTCTGTCAAGAAGGTGTGACAGGTCAAGAATCTTAGCTGCTTCTTTAACCTTGCGGTCGATTTCGTGCTTAGGAACTTTTCTGAGTTTCAGTCCGAATGCCATGTTGTCATA
>CAMCMW010000220.1 GCA_945876155.1 uncultured Ruminococcus sp.
AGGTGATTGTTTTGCATATTAAAAATATACTTATTATAATAGAAATTGTTATTGCCATACTTTTTATAATTCCGGTTTTCTCCAACATTCTGAATCCGGGAAACATTGCGGGAATACTTGTAAGCGCACTGCTTTTGTCAGTGACCATATTCCACAGGAGCTTTTTCAGATTTGTTTCCGGCTTGTGGGCACACACAGGGGGAAAGGTACTGGTTGTTTCTGTCGGCACTGTAATTGCCGCTGCTCTGGTGTACGTTACAGTCCTTACCGCTTTTATGATTGGGGCAAAGTCTGACAAGCCGGAAAATCCGGACGCTGTGATAGTTCTGGGCTGTAAGGTCAATGGGGAAAAGCCCAGTAAGATGTTAAGAAGGCGTCTTGATTCGGCTGTGGACTATCTCAGTGAAAACGAAGAAGTGATATGTATCGTGTCCGGCGGAAAGGGCAGTGACGAAAAAATTTCCGAGGCGCAGGCAATGAAAGTATATCTGACTGAACACGGTATTTCCTCAGACAGAATTATTATGGAGGACAAGTCCGTAAACACATACGAAAATCTGAAAAATTCAACTGATATTCTCGGAAAGGACTCCGGCAAAATTGCAGTTGTAACCGACGGCTTTCATCAGTACCGAGCTGGTTATATTGCTGAACAGCTGGGATATGATGCGTCAGCAGTAAATGCAAAGACAGATATCACAAGCCTTTCTCTTGACCCAACATATTATGTCAGGGAATGGATGGCGATTACCAATGAGTACCTGAAAAGTCTGCATTAGTTTTGCTGGAAAAATTATACAATCGAGCGGTTATGCCTGATTTCAACAAAAAACATAAATCCTTTTAAAAAATTTCATACACTTCTCAACATTTAAGATTAATTTAAGATAGGAATATTATAATAAATTTACTGGAAAAAATAATAATTTGACTGTTGCCTGAAGTCCGCAGCAGCCAATGTAAAAAAGGAGAGGTTGGAAATGTCGAACAGGAAAAAATTCATGAAAGCATTATCTGCTGTAACTGCTCTGACAATTGTTACCGGTACTGGCTCGCTTGTAGGCGCTGCTCTTATGGGAGACGCCAACGGAGACGGTCTTGTAGGTACTCAGGACATCAGGGATCTGGGAAGTTTTATTGTAGGTTCTTCAGATAATGTTTCTGCCGACGCTGACATGAACGGCGATGGTATTATAAACGTATTTGATATGGTTGCACTCAGAAGAACAGTTCTTCAGAACCCGGTTTCAGATACAAACTATATTCACCTCAACGGCACATCAATCACAACAGAAGGCAGCAATATGGAGCTGAATGCTGACAGCAGTGTTGTTACAATCACAGCAAGCGGTTCATATTACATTGACGGTACTCTTACAGACGGTCAGATTATCGTAAATGTTCCGGACGAAACCGTTGATGCTGAAACAGTAAAGCTCTTCCTGAATGGCGTAAACATGACAGGTTCTGCTGCATCACCGATTTTCGTTGAAAACGCTGAAAATACTTCAATCAACCTGGTTGAGGGTACAGTAAATACACTCAGCGACGGTACAGTAGCTTATGAGGGCGACTACCTTGAATGCGGCGTTCTTCACTCAAAGGACGATATGACAATCAAGGGTACAGGTACACTGAATATCAACGCTGCAACACAGTACGCTGTTCAGTGTAACAACGACCTGAAGATTACCGGCGGTACACTGAATGTTACAACAGCACTTTCAGACGCTGTAAGAGGTAAGACTTCTGTTACTGTCAAGGACGGTATCATTAATATCGACAGTGCCGGCGACGGTATCAAGTCCACAAAGGGCAGTGTTGACATCACAGGCGGTACTATCATTTCAGCTGCTGAAACTGATGCTGTTCAGGCTGAAACAACTCTGACAGTAAGCGGAGGTGAAGTTTACGCATACGGTGAAAGAAGCTTTACAGCTGGTCTTGACTATACAGTTGACATCACAGGCGGTACTGTTGTAGGAACAAGCAAGGAAGTATTCACAAATACAGCAGGAATCACTGTAAACTCAATGCTCCTCAACTACACTGAAAAAATCAGTAAATCGGAAATTTCAATCAGAAAGAACGGCTCAGAAGTTTACTCTGTAACTCCTGAAAAGAAATATATGTACGCTCTTATCTGTAACTCAGCTCTTGATAACGGTACATACAACGTTTACACAGGCGATGTACAGATGACTCATGACGCAGCTGCAACAGCTGGTGAGTTCGTTACAAGCGGTACAGTAAGCACATTCAATTCAGTTGCTGCAATTGACGGTACTGTTGTTACAACAGGCAACACTATCACATTAAGCTCAACAGGAATCACATTCCTGGGCAGCGGTGCAACAGTAAGCGATGACAAGAACACAGTAACAATCACAGAACCTGGTACATATTCAGTAACTGGCGAAATGACAGGCGGACAGATCGTTGTTGACGTTGACAAGACAGCATACGTTGATGCAACTGTTGAGCTTTCACTTGAAGGTATGTCACTCACAAACACAGCAACTTCACCAATCTACGTTGCAAGTGTTGATGACAAGTGCGCAATTTCTGCAAAGAACGGCACAGTAAATACAATCTCTGACGGTACGGCAGAATACACAAACGCTGACGCTGACAGCGGTGCAATTTACAGTAAGGACGACCTGACCTTCAAGGGCAAGGGTACTCTTATTGTAAACGGCAACTATCAGGACGCAATTGTAAGCAAGAACGATATCAAGATCAACAACGGTACAATTCAGGTAACTGCTGCTGACGACGGTATCAGAGGCAAGGATTCTGTAACAATCGGCGACCCGCTTGACACAGATTTCAGCACTCTTAATGTTACAGTAAATACCAAAGCAGGAGATGCAATCAAGTCCACAGCAATCGATGCGTCTACAGCTGACAAGACATACGGTATCGTTACAATAAACGGCGGCACTGTAGATGTCAACGCTTATGCTGACGGCATACAGGCAGAACAGCAGGTTGTTATAAACGGCGGCGATATCAACATTTATACCTTTGAAGGTTCAACTTACACAGGCAGCGGCTCTACATCGACCAATCCAGGCGGCGGAATGCAGGGTGGCGGAATGCAGGACGGCAACAGCAATAAGACTGATATTTCTGCAAAGGGAATAAAGGCTGTAGGTCTTTATGACGAAGCCGGCACAACATGGCAGAGCGTCGGAGATATAACCATAAATGGCGGCAATATCACTGTTGATTCTTCTGACGACGCTATCCACTGCGGCGGTTCTATGAACATAAACGGCGGCACTATGAAGCTTTCGTCAGCCGATGATGCCCTCCATTCAGATCACGACCTTACACTTGGCGCAAACGGCGGAAATGCTGATGATTTTAACATTTACGTTCCAAAATGCTACGAAGGCGTTGAAGCTCAGAATATTTATCAGTACAGCGGTACAGTACTTGTCAAATCCGATGACGACGGCTACAATGCAGCAGGCGGTGCAGACGGCAGCGGAAACACAAATCCTGGCGGCTTTAATCCGGGAGGCGGCTTCGGTTCAGGCGGTGACTACGTTCTCCAGATATCCGGCGGCGTTGCTATAGTTCAGTCTGCAAGCGGCGACCATGACGCATTTGATTCAAACGGAAGTCTGACTATTACAGGCGGCTGCGTAATCGCAAACGGCAACGAGCCTCTTGACAGTGACGGTACAAACAGCGCAAACGGCGGTACAGTTATAACATCTTCACAGGGCAGCACTATTGCGGCAGGTACTCAGTTCACAGTAGCAGACGCATCAGGAAATGTTATTGTTTCATTCAAGACAATGCAGGCTATGGGTTCAATCACCACAAAGCATTCTGATACGACCGTTACTGCATACACAGGCGGAACGATTTCCGGCGGCACAAACCTTATCGCTTCTGACAGCTCAGTGAATGTATACACAAGCGGAACAATTTCCGGCGGTACTACAGTAAGCTCAGGCTCAGGCGGCGGTTCAACAAATCCGTGGGGTTGATTAAGCTAATCCTATCTATTCCTTCATAATTTAATTTATAAAAAATCCTCCTGTTTTTTGACGGGAGGATTTTTATAGTGAACGCAAAAAATAATTTTGCTTTCACTATAATTATTTATTTTATTGCCTTGCACATCCGCTTACTTCGTAAGCTCCGTGCATATC
>CAMCMW010000221.1 GCA_945876155.1 uncultured Ruminococcus sp.
TACTGAACACGCTGAAGAAATTGTCTTTGAGAACAAATGAGGTATAATAGAATGAAAGTAAAAATGAAGTTTGATTCTGTTTTTATGCTCCACTTTTTCTTAAAACACATAGAGATAAAGCAGGAACCTGACGGCACAATCTCATATACATATAACCATGATTATCTTAGCAATGACCATCTGGGGTACCTGGATGTTTCATTTCCCGATGCCGAAAAATCATGGGATGTTTTGGAAATAGTTTCGTTTGGAAATTTCAATGATTGTCCTGCTGCTGATGTTATTGTGGAACAGTCAAAACTCTGGTATGAAAAATACGGGGCAGAAATTGTTGAAATAAGCCATGATACTATTAAGTATTCACTGCCGGACTCGCCAGACCTGAAAAAAGCCAGTGAGCTAAAAGAGGAAATAATTCTTTTTGCACCTGAAAGCATCTCTCTTTTTAATTCTGAAACTGATATGACAGAAGAAATTATAAAGGAAAAATGCTTTTATTTGTGGTGGGACTAAAATAAGTAAATCTGTCGTACAATGTTTCTTTAATAAATAGAAAGGATAGAAAAAATGAACAAATATTATAAATTACTTCTTGACGATTACTCTACACCGTCATTTGTCAGTTTCCCGAAATATTATTTCGGTACTTTAAAGCAGATAGAAGGATTTTTTACTGCAATGAAGCAAAGTAAAACAATCGCTGAAAAATATAGTCAGATTCTGGATGTATTTGACAGATATATCAATGGGGAGGTAGATATTACTCATAATGTGGCATATGATGAAGTCCCTTTTCTTACTCCGGCAGAAATTCTCGGCATTAAGCAATCTGCGGTCACAAGTTACAGCTGGGAACATCTGAACACCTGGGATTGTATATACAAGATGAAATGTGACAAGGCAGAAAGCACCCATATATGGGTGTCATGTAATGGAAGATACTTTCGCTGCATACAAACCAGGTTTATTAATCTGAAACGTAAAAGACTGAAAGGTGATTATGTTTTAGTTGAACGGTTCTGGGGTTACCCCAAGCAGATAGAATTGATTGAACTGGAAGATTCAAACTGGCAGCTCTGGAACAGATTGTTTGAAACAGAAAAAATATTTGATACTGAAATCGAATGGAAAAATGATTATCAGAGCTTTACTCCGGATAATGCAGATTTTGATTTTACCGAAATTTTAAATGACATATTCGGGGATGGCTGATGATTCAGTACCCTATTTAATGGTTATTTAGAGGGGGGAAAACATATGACATACGCTGTATCGGATATCCATGGTTGTTATGATGAATATATCAAACTGATTGATAAGATAGGCTTTTCGGACGCTGATACCTTATATATCATAGGTGATATATGCGACAGAGGTAAAAAATCAGTTGAAGTATATAAGGATTTAATGAAGCGGAAAAATGTTCATGTCATTTTCGGAAATCATGATTATATGTTGCTGCAAAGCGTAGTAAGCCTTTTATACGGTACTGAAAGTGAAAGTGTATCTGTGTGGACTGATAACGGAGGCAGAACTACCATTGAACAGATCCTGCGATTATCAGACGATGAAATATCAGAACTGATTGAGTTTATAAGCAGCTTTTCAAAGTATGAATGTCTGACAATACAGGACAAAAAATATATACTTGTACATACAATTCCATGTGATTTTACAGAGGACAAATCTCTTGATGAATATGATATTAATGAACTTTTATGGGGACGCCCTTTTTATACAAAACGATATTTCAAAGATGAAAAAACATTTCTTGTTACAGGTCACACACCTACAAGATGTATAAGAAGTGACGGCAAATATGAAATTTTCAAAGAAAATGGTCACATTGCAATAGACTGCGGCTGCGTTTATGGCGGAAAGTTGTGTGCATACTGCTTTGAAACAGAGGAAGCAGTTTATGTTCCGTAATAAATACCTGCTGATTCAGGTTAAACTATTAGGATGAATATTATGTTTGAGTTAATTACTTCCAAAGATTACAAAAAATATCTTGAAGACAACAATATTGAATTGTCCGACTGGGACAAAGCTGCTCTGATATACCACCACAAGCTGGCTGGACATAACGAAAAGGCAGAGGCACTGAGGGAACTGATGAAAACCACTGCTGATGACGATTTGAAAAAACAGATTGAGCAGCGGCTGTCCATGGATTGCAGGTATTATAAGGCATTCAAGGAAAATACGGGTAATTCATATTATGTTTTATATAAACGCTATGAGAAACAATATATGGAAGTTGATGCGTATCTGGATTTTTCCTCTGCTTTTAATGATGGCGTAAAAGGAAAATATGATTTTCGCATAGATAAATATTTGTTCAAATGCAGAGAAGCAGACGGTGTATTCGGAGTTGTTTCATTTGATACACAGGGGAATATCGGAAATTTGTTCGGTCTGTACAGCATTAAAGAAAGAGATTGTTTAATGAGTACAGGCTGTAATCGTTTTGAAGATCATTATATTGACCTTCCTCTTATGTTCAGGCAGAAAGATCTGGTGAATATTGCAGGAACCGAGCTGTATGGCATTGTAGATTTCCCGGAAAACGATGAAGATGAATTAAAATACAGGCAGCGTGCAAAAAATGGAGAGTATTGTGATTTCCAGGTAACAGTTGATCTTATGTTTGAAGGTAAGAAATTGTTGCCGATATCCAGCCATTTACATTGTGCACCGACGTACATTGAATATGCAAAATTTGATACAGACGATGATGTGCGGAAAGAATTTATGGAATATATGGCAAAAAAACTATACTGCAATCCGTTTTCCGAAGAAACAGAAAGAGATGAAGGCAGAATCAGAGAGGTTCTGTCACAGATTGAAAAAGTATGGAAACAATTCCCGGATATGAGTTTAGGGCAGCTGCTTATAAATGTAACCGGAAGTTCAGATTTGTTTTCTGTTGAGGACGAACAGCTTATGGAACGTTTGCAGTACAATTTGTTTAAATAAAATCAGTATGCTCTGGGCAGAGTAATATGGAATACTGAAAAATACAGAAATGAGATAAATTTATGCCTTTGAAATTTAAACATATAAGAAAATATCTGGCTGTATATGACCAGGTTTCAGTTTGCATACATGAAACCGGTGACTATGAAAATTTTTTTGAAGCCAGAAGTATTCCAGAAAAGTATGATGATATGTACCTTTACGGTATAGGAAAATATGAAAGCCTGTTTATAAATCACGACGGTGAAGAAGTATGGCTGCAGTGTACTGAAATCAGACTTTCTTATACGCCACGATTTGGAAATACTGAGGAGGAAAACAATGATTGAGTAAATATTTATCAAGAAAACGGTTACGTAGACATAGACGATTATCTGACCTGCCTTACGGAAGATTTTGCAATATCAATTGATACATTTTATTGTCTTGCAGATATACTTGGCGATGAAGAAGATTTTGATTTACTTATATCTGCCTTAGAAGTAGCAATGTATCTGTCGTAGGAAAATTCATATTGAATTGACAAAGACGATATGCTATAATCAAAACGAGGTGAATCGAATGGAAAATTATGATGAAATCCCTAAATACAGAAAGAAAAAATCATCAAAATCTAAGTCAGCCAACAAGTCAGACCACAAACATCAATACAAAGACTGCTTATTAGTTGATGAGGAAAATCGCCCACATAAAGCACAATACTGTAAAATCTGCGGAAAAATCAACAACATTATATTTTTTGAAACTGAGAGAGTTGACGAAAGATTTCGTAGAATGTTGACTGATAATGAAGTGCTTCAAAAATATAAAGATTTGGAACAGTTTCAAGTAAAAAGTATGTGGGATAAATATGTTACAATAAACAAATAGGAGGAGAAATAATATGCTAATATTTGCCATGAGTGATATTCACGGTTCACCTCTGGAATTTGAAGAAGCTTTGTCGCTTGTTGACCTTTCAGGTGATAATATGCTGATTTTATGCGGTGACTACGTTCACGGCTATGACAGCTATACCGTGCTTGACAGAATTATCTCACTTCAGCAAAAGTACGGCAGTGACAAGGTTGTTGCACTCCTTGGAAACCATGAGGAAATGGTTATGAACGGTATGTGGCCTGTATCCCAGAACGAAGATATTGAGTGTGACGAGGCGAGAGAGGACAGATACATAAGCTGG
>CAMCMW010000222.1 GCA_945876155.1 uncultured Ruminococcus sp.
ATAGCTGTTTTGCTGTTCTTCCTGTTCGGTAGATACACGGCAGTATGCTGCAACTCTCAGCTGATGATATTTATCCTTGTTTTCTGTCATCTGCAGTTTTGCAGGAATTATCCTGACATTGGATGCTGTTGTCATTTTCATTTTTTCCTTTCTGTAATGTTCTGAATTGTCACACCATTTTGAAATTCAATCTCTATGGTACAAAAATGGCTTACTGAAATCTGTGAAACACAGGATTTCAGTAAGCCGATATCAAGTGTATTAATTTGTTCCTTTTCCGCAAGAATATTTTTCAAAGCATTGGTTTTCAGCGGTTTATCACTGTATGTACAACATTCATATTTCAGTTCTGCAAGCCGTAAAATTTCCTCCATTGCCTTTTCAAAATCCACATCAGAATTATCCATAAGACGATTGATTTCATTCTGCTGACGAGTGACTTCTATATTTGGAGTATACATACTGATTTCAGAATCAGTATCAAGCAAATCGGGATTGGCAATCACAGTATTCAACACAGCAGAAAGTGTATCTCTCAGCATATTGTCCGTAATCCTGTATCCGAATCGTAGGCATTCCGGATTTCGGCAGTCCCACTTTTCATAGCGGCGGCTGCCTCCGATTCTTGAGAGTCTGTGTCCGCATTCAGTACAGTAAGTCAGACTGCGAATCACTTGTAATTCTTCTGATATTTCAGCGTATGCATTTGATTTCATTTTCTTTTGAATGTTTGCCTTTTGAAATGTTTTATTATCAATCAGTACAGGATAACCGTTTCTGCCAATATATTTTTCATTTTCAAGAATACGCTTTACCATGTTTTTGTTCCACACCGTATTGATGCCGTTGTAAGAAACTCCTTTACTGCTCATCATACTGGCAATTGCGAGCAGAGAATTTCCGTCAAGGTATAATCTGAAAATTTCCTGCACCGCCTTACTTTCAGCAGATTCCTGATGTATTTCACCGTTTTTCATCATATAGCCGAATGGAATTGTTCTGTTTTTCTTCATGATATTTCACCTCCAACATTACAATATCATAAATGCCAGGAGAAAGCTATACACAATATCAATAAAAAAGTGTTCGTCACTGCGAACACTTTAAGGCAACACCGCACAATTAGTAGCTGACGCTTTTGCCGCACATCTGCTTGCAGATTTTCCGTCATATCACACAAAAATCTCTTGACATACGCCAGTATGCCTGCGAAATTTTTATGCAATCTGACAAAAAATCTGACTGCGCATCTGTACGACAATAATTATGCGGTATTGCCTTAAATAAAATATCTCAAATAATCACGTTTCCCATAAAAACATCTGAGCATATTAACATTCTTTTTTTCATAATCCACGAAATAGATCATCACATAATTATTTACAATAATTTTTCGATAACCCAATGCGTCAAGCGGCTCATCACATAATGGATACATTTCCGGAAATGTCTTCAGTTTCATAATTGAATCATCAATTTTTTTCATTAGTCTGACTGCAGCATCCTGTGCAGTAAGCATCTGACTGATATATGAAAATGTTTCATCCAGATCCTTTACAAATTCCGGAGTAAATATAAGTTTATATGTTGTCATAATTATATTTATCCCTCATTTTTTTCAGGATTTCTTCACCGTCAACACCACTGCCATTGTCGATTTGTTTTTGCGCTATTAATAATTTACGAAATATGTCAGCTGCAGCCATTTCTTTTTCATATGTTTCATTACTCATTACAACCATATCTCCATAGCCGTTTTTGGTAATAAAAATAGGTTCCTGTAAACTATGGCAAAGTTCTGATATTTCTGTTGTATTTCTTAAATCTGTAATCGGTCTGATTTGCGGCATATACAATCACCTCTTGCACTTTATTATGTTGTTATTATATCATAATTATGTACATAAGTCAATTGATAATACCGAAAAATTTCAGACCGCCGTACAGCTGAAATTCAAGTTTATTCTGATCTATCACAACAATTTTTTCAATCAGACTTTCATACAGTATTTCATCAAATGTTGTCATCAGTTCAATCCCATTTTCAATAATTGAGGCAACCTCTTTTATTTTATCAATAATATCGTCCTCATCATCTGATTGTGTGATTTTACTCTGTTCACAGCCTAATCTATTTATTTTTGCATTGATAGTCGAGGTCTGTTCAAGATATTTGCTTTCATCAAGAAAGCCTTTCGTTCTCAACCGGGCAAGCACATGAGTTTGCCCTTTAAGTTCAGCAATTTCCTTTGACATGTCCATGTACCGCTGATTTCCGCTGAATTTACGTTTTTTCAGTTCCTGAAGCTGTAACAGCAGAGGAGGGAATATGACAGAATAATTGAGTTTAAGTTTATTATAAAGGGTAATAAATGCATCATATATCTGCTCCTGCGAAACTGGTTTTGACAAGCATTTTTCAGCGCCGATATCGTGTTTTCTGCACACCCAGCGGTCTCCGCAGGTGTTCTTTTTATACTTGAAAGTCGAACCACAATTATTACAGTAAATTCTTCCGGAAAGAAAATGTCCTGAATTTAAATATGGTTTATGACGGTCTTCAAGCATTTTCTGAACAGTTTCGAATATGGTCTTTTCCACAATTGCCGGGTTGCTGTCAGAAACATAATATTTTGATTTTTCACCGTAATTGCGCTTTTCCAGGTGTGGAATAGTTTCAGTCACATAATTTTTCTGAAACACTGCGTCACCAATATATCTTTCGTTTGTCAGAATGTATTTTACACTGTGAGCAGTCCACAACTTATGTCTTTTGCTGCTGGGAATATTATTTTCATTCAATATATCAGCAATTTTCTGCAATCCGCATCCACTGATGTACCAAGAAAATATCTGTCTGACAATCTGTGCTTGTTTTTCGTTCACTGACAAAATTCCATTTTCCACGTCAAATCCATATGGCGGACATGAGATTTTGTATGTACCATTTTGCATACGTTTCTGAACACTCCAACGCATATTCTGAGAAATGGAATTTGATTCCTCTTGTGCCAGACCACCCATAATAGTAATCATCATTTCGTCAGAAATGTTATCGGTATCGATGTTTTCCTTTTCAAAAACAACTGTTATTCCAAGCATTTTTAACTCTCGTATTACCGACAGGCACTCCTTTGTATTACGTGCAAATCTGCTTATTGATTTTGTAATTACACGGTCGATTTTACCTTTTCGGCAATCTCTGAGCAGCCTTTGAAAATCATCTCTTTTATCCATACGAGTCCCTGTTATTCCCTCGTCAGCATAAACACCAACAAGCGTTTCAGTTTTGCTGTCTGCAAGAAAGTTTTCGTAATAGCGCATCTGAGCCATGAACGAATTAAGCTGATCGGCTGAATCCGAACTTACTCTGCAATATGCCGCAACACGTGCTTTACTGTCCCTTTCTGCAATTATTGTAGGTTGAATTATCGTTACGTTAGGATTCATTTTATTTCACCGCCATTCTTTTTTTACTACATACAATACCACTTTTTCGTTAGAATTGGTATCATCAACCTCAATAAAATTACACTGACAAAGCAGTGCAGAATTTATCAAAACATTCCTGCTTATTTTTGCTGTCAAGCTGTTTGAACTGCTGCTGTGTTAAAGTTCCGTTTGCAAGTAGTTTTTCAGAAATTTGTTTCATAATCCCATATGCATACTCGGCTTGTCCGTATTTTTTCATTTTTTACTCCTTACACATTTATATCGGGAACATAAAATCTGTCCCGACTCTGTATTTGACCATACACATTTACGGCATTCCTTGCCGTTTTGTATTTTTTCATCTGATTTTATGCTTAAAATCAATATTCTGATTTCGTCCCAGCCTAATTTTTCTCTCAATTTATCACACTCCAACTGTTGTATATATAACGCAAATGCAGAAAATTTCCGCACTTGCGTTATATCCGCACTGCAAAACTTGTTCTGTAAAAACAGCAAAAGGCAGTGCGGTATAACTTTAATTCGTTTTGCCTTCGTCTAATTTCTCAGACGATTTCGTGATACTTGTTCACAACGTCCGTCACGGCGGAGCATCTGGAACGATGAACAGCTTATTCATCTCATGGAAATCTCATCCCACTATGGTTCTCATAGAGCCGCCCTCATTGCCTTATTCCCCGACCAAGGGG
Organism: uncultured Ruminococcus sp.; assembly: GCA_945876155.1. Taxonomy (GTDB): domain Bacteria; phylum Bacillota; class Clostridia; order Oscillospirales; family Ruminococcaceae; genus Porcipelethomonas. The sequence continues at coordinate 4,143 of CAMCMW010000222.1, forward strand.
TGCTG
>CAMCMW010000223.1 GCA_945876155.1 uncultured Ruminococcus sp.
ATCTGAACAATAAATTTCTTTACTGTTTCCGCAAAGATTCATGATATTCTTGACATTATTGCCGCAAAAGGGTATACTAATAAAGTATTACTATTTAGAAGGAGAGCGAAACCTATGCCTAATGAATATTCTGTGCTTATGTCCGTATATGCAAAGGAAAAGCCGGAAAATCTTCGTGAAAGTATAAAAAGCATGGTCGAACAGACTATTGAACCGGACGACTTCGTTATTGTCTGCGACGGTCAGCTGACCTCCGCTCTCTATCTGGTCATAGATGAATTCAGGGAAAAGTACCCTTATATAAATGTTATCTACTGTGAAAAGAACAAGGGACTTGCCGCCGCACTGGAAACCGGTCTTAACTACTGCAAAAATGATATTGTGGCACGAATGGACAGTGACGACATTGCTTACCCCGACCGCATGAGGCTCCAGCTGGACGCTTTCAGGGAAAAGAATGCAGACATAGTCAGCGGAACAGTGGCAGAGTTTGACAAGAGCATTGACAATATCCTTGCATACAAGGAACTGCCCAAAACCTCCGCACGTATCCAGAACTACGCAAAGCGCCGCAACCCTTTCAACCACCCCTGCACTGCCTTCCGCAAACAGCAGGTTTATATGGCTGGGGGCTACATGGAGTGCCGCTGGTTTGAGGACTATTACCTGTGGCTGAGAATGTTAAGGAGAGGCTGCAAGGCGTATAATATCCGACAGCCCCTTGTATATATGCGTGCCGGAAAGGGAATGTACGGCAGACGGGGCGGATTCCAGTACACACTGGCGGCGCTGAAATTCCGCAAAAGAATGTTAAAAGAGGGCTACTGCGGATTCAGCGACTTTATCTGTGCCTGTGCCGCACATATTGCCGTAGGACTTGTCCCAAACCGTCTGCGCATATTCATCTATTCAAAATTTCTGAGAAAGACGGTAGAAAAATGAGCTTGCTGAGATCTGCTCCCAGAAAACTGTGGTCTTTTCTGAATGTGATAAACAGTATCGTACCCAAAAGCAGTAAAAAGATTTTCATTTACTCAAATCTCGGATTCCGTGACAACGTAAGGGCGGTTTATGATTATCTTATCGAAAACGGATATAACGAGGAATACAAAATCATTTGCAGTCTGAATGACTACAAAGAACAGGCGGCGCAGAAAAACGTCCGGTTTGTCAGCAATATCCGGGGACTTTTCAGCTTTTTTACCTGCCGCTACGCCTTTTACTGCTTTGGCAAATACCCGGTAAAGCCCCGGCGTGGACAGGCTGTGTTCAACCTGTGGCACGGTATGCCGCTGAAACGTGTGGGAAACATGATTTCCGGCTTTGAAAAGACAGATTACAATTATTTTACATACATTTTGTGTACTTCTGAGTTTTTTCGTGGTATAATGAAAAATAGCTTTAATTGTGATGACAGTCAGATTGTAATATGCGGTCAGCCCAGAACTGACAAGATGATAAGAAGTGCGGCGAATTCCGGAAACGGTCAGAAACTGCTGTTGTGGCTGCCTACATTCAGAGAGGGTTTCTCCGACGAGCTTGACATTCTGACGCCTGAACAGTTTCAGCGGCTTGACCTGATGTGCGCACAATACGGCTGGAGGGTACTGGTAAAGCTTCACCCCCTTTCACAGGCAGATATCTCGCAGTACTCCGGCTTTGAAAATATAAAGATAATGACACAAAGGCAGTTTGAAGAGGAAAATACCAACCTCTATACACTGCTTGGCAGTACAGACTGTCTTATCACAGACTATTCGTCAGTTTACTTTGACTATCTGCTGCTTGACCGCCCTATTGGTTTTGCGGTAAAGGATATTGAAAAATACGGCAGTGAGCGTGGTTTCACCTTTGAAAACCCCTCTGACTATATGCCCGGAGAGGTGTTCTCCGACGGTGAAAATATGCTTGAATTTGTAAAGTCGGTTTTTGAGGGAAAGGACTTCTTTAAGGAAAAGCGGCATGAACTCAACAGTCTTTTCAACAGATACAATGACGGTGAAAACTGCCGAAGAACTGTCGAAACTCTGGGAATAAGGAAACAGAAATGAGTATAAAGGAAAAAATCAAGGAAATACCTTTTTTAAAGGGCATACTAAAAAAGCTTTACCTTAAAAACAAGGCTGATACCTTTGAGAAAATCTCAAAAACTGAAAAGCCTGACCCCAAACTGGTGCTTTTTGAGTCCTTTCAGGGGAGAGGATATTCATGCAGTCCGAAGGCGATTTATGAGTATATGCTCAAATCTCCGCAATTCAGAGACTACCGCTATGTGTGGGTTTTCAGAGATTTAAAGGCACACGGGACATTCCCGGACAATACAACCCTTGTTAAATTTGATTCGGCAGAGTCCTTTAAGTATTACGCAAAGGCGGGTACATGGATAGTCAATTCAAGGCTGCGTGACTTTATAACGCCTGTGAAGGGGCAGAAGTATGTGCAGTGCTGGCACGGTACGCCGTTCAAGAAGATAGGCTGTGACATTGAGGCTGCCGGAAATGCTACCTCTACTACAGAAGAAATCTACAGCGAGTACACCAACGAGGCAAAGAAAATTTCACTCATGCTTTCGCCGTCGCCTTTTTGTACCGAAAAGCTTGTTTCCGCTTTCAATCTGAAGTCACTGGGTAAAGAAAATATCATAGTCGAAAAGGGCTACCCCAGAAATGACGCTCTTTTCACCTTTGACGATGAAAAGGTAAAGCGTATAAAAGCGCATTTCGGAATACCGGAAAACAAAAAGGTCATTCTCTACTGCCCTACCTTCCGTGACAACCAGTACGGCGGAGAGGGTTACAAGCTTAAACTTGCGCTGGATTTTGACAGTCTGCGGCAAAACTGCGGTGATGATTTTGTAATACTTTTCCGTGCCCATTATTTTATTGCGGACAGGTTTGACTTTGAAAAATTCAGCGGCTACGTACTTAACGCCTCGGACTACGACGACATAAACGACCTTTACATCATAAGTGATATACTTATAACCGACTATTCCAGCGTATTTTTCGATTATGCCAACTTAAACCGTCCGATTCTGTTCTATCTTTACGACGTAAGCGAATACATGACGAAAATGCGTGACTTTTATTTCGGTACTGCCATGCTGCCGGGATTTACGGCACAGACTCAGCAAAAGCTTGAAATTTGCCTGAACAGCGTGCTTGAGGATATGCGAAACGGCGGTGACGGACTGTTAAAATACAAAACTGCTATGGCGGCTTTCAGAAAAAAATTCAACCCTCTTGACGGTGCAGACTGTGCCAGGAGAGTTACAGGAGAGATATTTAAATCCGGAGATGATGAAACATGACAGATAAGCTTAAAGAAAAATTCGGTGCTGCGGAAATTATTTCGGAGCATAAGGGACAATGGAAAAAAATCTGGATGCTTGCGGTAAACGACCTTATCAAAAAGTACAAAGGCTCGGTAATGGGACCTCTCTGGGCGCTTATCAAGCCAAGCTTTACCCTTTTTATACTGTGGTTTGCGTTTTCCGTGGGAATAAAGCATTCGGGTATGGTAAGCGGATACCCCAGATTCGTATTCATGCTTTCGGGTTATATTCCGTGGTTTTTTATCAGTGAGGAAATAATCGGCGGTTCACGTTCAATCAGAATAAACAGCCAGTTTGTAACAAAGCTTTCGTTCCCGGTTTCAAACATTATGACCTTCACGGCACTGTCGTCACTGATAATTCACGCCGGAATGTGCGTGATAATGTATGTAGTGCTTTTGTGCATGGGTTACGGTCCTTCGGTTTACAACCTGCAGATTTTTTACTATATGCCGATGATGTTCCTGTTTTTCCTTGTGCTTTCATGGGCTACTGCTCCTCTGAGCGGTTTCAGCAAGGACTTTGAAAACCTCATAAACTCAATTATGACAGGTCTTTTCTGGCTGTCCGGCATCTTCTGGGACACTTACGATATCAGCAACAAGTATCTCAGAACGCTGATGTACTTCAACCCCATAAACTATTTTATCAACGGCTACAGAAAATGTTTCCTTTACGAAACCTTTATTTTCGACAGCAATTACACCACTGAAACCGTAGTATTCTTCGCAGAGTTTATACTTCTGATATTTGTCGGCTCACATTACTACAAAAAGCTCAGAAAAATACTTCCTGATGTG
>CAMCMW010000224.1 GCA_945876155.1 uncultured Ruminococcus sp.
CAGATTATTTCAAAGATCGCTGACGTTCCTGTGGCGAAAAGATCGGTTTCTATTCTGGTATCTGTGGTTTTCTCTATGATAGTCGGAATTGTGTTCGGTCTTATTCCGTCTGTAAAAGCCGCAAATCTTGATCCTATTGATGCACTTAGGTATGAATGATAATAATAAGGCACCTGTGGCAGGTGCCTTATTTGTTTACAAAATATATTTTTTGTGATATAATTTCAATATTGAAAGACTTTTTGCAGAGGAATGAATTTTTATGGCTTGTAAAATTAAATCATGTAATATTATCATAAAAAATATTCTGGTTATTATATTCCTGAGTATATTTATCTATAATGAGATGCAAATTGTCTGTGCTGATGAAACTTTTAAAGCAATAACTGAATTGTCTATGTCTGAAATAAAAAACAGTGACGTAGATATGGAATTTATAACAAATGAATATGAAGATGAAACTATAGAATGTTATGCGGTTGGAGAAGAAAATATAGCTATAGGATTAACTAATCACATCAATATTTATGATATAAATGGTAACTTTTTGTATGCAATAAAATACAGTATAAGCAGTTCTTATTTTTTAGAATATGTTAAAACTGATTTATATTTATATTCTTTGCGTTCATCTAAATGTATTAAAATTACTGGTTATAAAGAACCCATATTTTATTATTCAGTGAATGATACGAAATCAAATTATGATATAATATCACATAAGTTGAAAAATGTTCGTAGTGATATTACTATAGGTTCGGTTATATACAAAGTTGAAGGAATAAATAGTACTAAGTTAGTAAAGACAAGCAATGATAATATGGAAACTGTTATATATAATTCAACGACCAAAGTTGGATTAAAATTTATTGTAGTTTTTATAGGCGTTGTTATATTTGCTTTTGTGGTTTTATTTAATATAATTTCCGAAAAAAAGAAAATCCCTAAAACAACTTAAATACGTTGTTTTAGGGATTTTGTTGTGATAAACACATTGCCAATTGTACATTGTACATCATACATTGCTCATTGCCAATTGTACATTGTACATTGTACATTGTTCATTGTACATTATTTACCGGTATCATCAGTTCTTCTCCTCTGCGGTCTGCTTTGTGACGGTCTGCATATCGGTCGAGCACCGCAAAAAGTTTATTCTTGTCCACAGGCTTCAGCAGATAATGAAGAGCCTCCACATCATAGCCGTCCTGCATAAACTCTGAGTAGCCAGTGATGAATATAATCGGCAGCATATCACCTTTGGCTCTCAGACTTCTGGCAAGCTCCATACAGTTCATATTGCCCATTTCTATATCGAGCAGAAGAAGGTCACAATGTTTGTCGGGATAGCTGAACAGAAATTGCTCTGCCGAATTGTATTCCGTTATGATAGCCTGACTGTTTCTTCGTATTTATCAAGCAGTTTATTCAGAACCAGTGATTCATATTCCACTATATTTCACTCATTTCTTTTGTCCATTCGATTACAGTTGACTTATAGATGTTTCCTTCTGTGCCTTTATGAACCAGTAAAGTTTTATCGGAAACAGACGCTATATCGGCTGCCTTTTCGGGCGGAGAGCAGATTATCGCCTGTAATCCGAATTTTCTGAGCAGACGAACGCTTTCTGTTATTCTTTCTCCGTCCATTTTGTTGAAAGCCTCATCAAATATCACGATTCTCGCAGTGTTGCTGTATTCATCTTTGCCGGTTACTTTGTATAGCTGTGCAAATGATGCAAGAACAGCGATATAAAATGGTGTCTGGGTTTCACCGCCGGATTTTGTGAAAATAGACTTTGAAAGCTTGTCAGTTCTGCCGTTACTGTCCGTTGAAAGCAGGTCAAATGTTAGGTATGTCTTGTACTTGCTGAAAATCTCAACATTTTTTGTTGTTTTTCCAGGGTCACCGTCAAGACTTATAATCTGTGCAAAAAGATTGTCTATTACAGTCTGGTATTTATCGGTAAATGCGAAACTGAACAATCCTACATTTCCGTTTTCAAGCAAATCCGACATAATCATATCGTAATACTCATAATAGGCAGGATTTGGCTCAATTTTAAACTTGTAGGTGTCGTTTCCGAACTGCGCAATTTTCAAAGCCCTGTTCAATTCATCAATTTTATCATAGGCACTTTGTATATTTGCTCTCAGCTTGTATAAGAAATCGCTCCTGAACTGTTCCATTGCCTCATTTTTAGCGTGTTCAATGCGTTCCTTATATTTAGGAAGCTCATAGTCCATGATTTTCTGATAAGCTTTTTCATATTCATCATTGTCAGACACATCAGATACTTTAAACGAAGTTTTTTCCTCTGAGTTATATGCACTTCTTTTTTCAGTAAGGTCACGCTCACGTTCCTCAATAATTGAAGAAGTTGCTTTGACAGGAGATATGAATTTAGCAGCAACGGCAGAGGGACTTCCGCACTCGTCAAGCTCGTTCTCATACCGTGCAATACCTGTTGTTTCCTGATACTCCGCAGAATATTTTTCGTCAATCTCCTGCCTGCTTTCAGCTATATTCTGTTCTAACTGAGGAATCTTATTTGAGACAGTATTATCTCTTTCACGTTCAAATTCTCTGATAAAATTTGAGGTTTCTTCCTTCTTATCAAATGCAGCCTTTATCTGCCGTTTTTTATCTTCTATTTTCTTGTCCATTTCCTCCAGCCAGAATAAATCTATCTGGTCGAGAGTCTTCTGAATCTCATCAAGCTTCTGAACAGACTGTTTCTTGTTTTCATAGTTGCCAAATGCCGCCGTAACAGCGGAAGAAATATAATTTTCCGCAAGAAACCATTCGTCTGAAACAAAAGGGTTGAGTGCATCTGCCTGTTTGCCTATTTCGTCAACCAATTGAGTAATTTCGTTTAAAAGCTTAGTTTTTATTTCAATCTGCTTTTGGATAGAATTTCTTCCGATATACGGATTGTTGTATGCGTCCTGGTTCAGTGGTTTAACAGAAAAATTATTGTAAAGCATACATTCCCGTGTAACAGACGTTCTGAAATCACGCAGTTTATCGTCGCTGTAACAGCACATAACTTTTCCAAGCAGAAAATCAATATATGACTGAACATATTTATCTTCACTTTTAACCACATTGGCTAAGCTGTTTTCTTTTGGAGTGCTGCCATGTTCATACACCTTCTGCAAATCCACAATGGCATACTGGTGAATATTTTCCTCTTTGCGAGCCTCCTTGTAAATCTGGTACGCATCCATAAAATACTGCGGAGGAACAATGATATTCATACGCTGTGTATTCAGATATCCTTCAACGGCGTTATGCCATTCCTCATCAGTAACTTCAATCATATCTGCCAGAAAATCTACGGAAATATCCTTGCTGTATTTTTGTTTCAATTCTTCACGGATAGTCTGCTTTAATTTTTCTGCCTTATGAGGATATGGTTTAACTCCGCCTTTGAGTGCCGTTATCTGCTTTTTCAGTTCATCTGCCTGGGTACGCAGATTTATAAGCCTGCCTTTGATTTCTGTCAGGACTGGTTCAAGCTTGTCCTTTGCCGTCATATAGGCATCTCTGATTTTACCGAAAAACTCAGGTGATAAAAGTTCAAAATCCTTATCTGAAAACTTTTCAATTCTTTGCAGGTATGATTTTAACTGTTCTGTGTCTGTGCGGATATCTTCATCATCAACCGTTTCAATGCAGTGGGAAAGCTTGTCCAGCCAGCGTACTGAAGATGTTTTTATATCAAGTATAAACACAGAAACAGAATTTTCATATTCTTCCACTTCTTTCAGCAGACGCTTTTTCTCAGATTCAAGCCAGTCACCGTTCTTATCCGTCCAGTATTTATTTTTGTCATCAGCTAATTTGTCACGCTCTTTTTCAAGCTGTTCAGCGAGAGCAGTCAGGTCTGTGTATGCCTGTTTAAATTCCTCTATATCTTCATTGTATTTTTTTAAGTCGGAATGTGCCCTGTCAAGCTGCCCAACCAAATCTTTATATGTACCGTAATCAATCAGAAACTGCTGTATCTTACGGCGGGAACGCAGTTTCTCAATTTCCGAATACAGACCGCAAATATCCGCAAGCTTTGCCAACTTGTTCTCAAAGCTTTGTGCCATAACCTCCTGCT
>CAMCMW010000225.1 GCA_945876155.1 uncultured Ruminococcus sp.
AATACAAAAAATAACCGTAACACAAACATTTTTGCATTACGGTTAAAATATTTACTGCTCAGTCAGCATACGTCTCATAAGACACAGGTCAAAAGCATTGATAATATCGTCTTTATACAAATCCCCTGCTTTCCAGTCTGTAAGAGTTCCATTGCCAACCAGCCATTTCTGCATCATAACAACATCTGCCACATTGAATATACCGTCGGCATTGACATCACCCAAAACTTCTTCTGTATTGTCATCAGACAGGAACGTCCATGAGCTGACTGTGATATCCTTGTCGGAGAAAACAAAGTAAAGGTCGTGTGTTCCGCCTACCGGGGCAATCTCACTGTTTCTTACAGTCGTGAATTTATCATTTGAATCAAAGTCGATGCTGGTGAGAATTTCACCGGTCGGAGAATCAAGTCTTACTTCCATTCTTCCGCTTCCCTTTACACAGGCAAGGAAATCAACTGGTTTGTCCAGCAGAGGAGCATTTGAATTTCCGCCTGTACCGCTTGCATTTTCAGCTGCGAAAAACTCAATGGCATCATCAGATTTTATATATCTGAATTCTGCATAATCGGAATAATAAACCTTGTCTCCGTCAGAGAAACCATTCCAGATATTTCTCAGACCGTCCGCCCATTCCCTTGTGTTGGTAAGTTCAGCGGAAATGTCAATATCATATTTCTCGTTAACAGTAATACTGTCAATTACAAAAGTAATAAGTGCGTCATTGTCAACGTTAAAATAGCCCATATTCATAAGACCATCAGCACCGCCCATATCACAGGTGATGGTATATTTTCCGGTGCCGGTAATTTCTGCGGAACCAACACAGTCAACGCCTTCACTGGTAGCAGGATACATGGAAACTGTTGTATCCTTATCAACGCTTGTTACCGTAATATTATAGCGTATACTGTCAACTGCTGTTTTTTCAAGAACTGGTGTTTCTTCTTCTGTATCAGTTTCTCCGGAAGATGTAAATTCAACGTCCTTAACGCTGAACCACGCTCCCTCTCCCCCGCTGATAACATCAGGAGTTGCCATATCTGACGTGTCATAGATAATATCGGCAGTATTGTTCAGTTCAGCGGCATAGTTGACAGTAAACGGGTCAACATGGCTTATGGACTTTACACCCTTTTTTGTACCGCCTGTTTTTTCAATTGTAACAGTTTCCTCGTCAACGTTTATCATGTCAACGCCTAAACTTCTGTAGCTGCCGGTAATTCCCATACCCCTTTTCAGAGACAGGGTATGATAGAACATATACCATTTATCTTTGAATTTTTCCATATGCGTATGGTTATTGGAATAGTCAAATCCGGATACTCCGGGGTTAACGAAACATTCACCTTTCATTTCCCAGCTTGATGAATCAAGGGGCGTTTTAGTTGTCATATATACCATTCCGCACCCTGCCGGAGGGTCACAGTCATAAGGCCACTGCTTGGAATGGTCAGACCAGTCAGAGCAATATGTGTAAACATAAGTGCCATTGATATAGTTCAGCTCACTTGCCTCAAAAAAGTACGGCGCAGGTATTTCTGCAAAATCACTTGCAAAGGAAACCATATCTTCCCCAAGCTTTACAATTCTTGACGAACCTGGCATGAAATCTGTTCCGTCGCTTGCTTTTCCTCCTCCGAATGAGAGCCAGCCGTCACCGTTTTCATCAATAACTACGCCGGGGTCAAACGGATTCGGACAGTCTTTCAGACCAGGTGTACTTGTGCTTATCAGCGGTTTGCCGAGCGGATCGTCCCAGGGACCCAGAGGGTCAGTTGCATGGATAACGCCGACGCCGAGACCGTTATTGGAAAAGTACAGGTAAAAGTGAGTTTTTCCGTCAGATTCCACTCTTGATGTAATTGAGGGCGCCCATGAATTGGTTATCCAGGGAGCAACCTCTCCCACATTGATTTCGCCGTGATATGTCCAGTTCACCATGTCGTCAGTTGACAGCACCACAAAGGATTTGATTTTCTCATAAGTGTTGTCAACATCAGGACCTGCCGCCTCAAATTGTTCGTGGTCGTTTGTACCAAAAAGGTAAAGCCTGCCGTTGTACTCAACGGACGTAGGGTCAGCACAGAAAAAGTCGGAAGAAATCGGATTGTTATATCTTGTATCCTTAAAATTGCCGGTACTGATTTTATCCGGACTTATAGTTATCCCTCCTGTCGTTTCCACCGCCTCAGACGGTGAAAGCTGAGTATCTGCGGCGTTTACAGCCAATGCTGCAGAAGTGCCTGCACATATTACAGCGGACAGCATACAGGCAATAAAACGTGTGATTCTTTTTGCTTTGTAAATCATTTTTTACCTCCAGAATAAAAATAATCGTTAACTGCTAAATATATTATAACGTTTATTCTGAAAACCTGATAGAAATATACTGACGATTTGTTAGCACAATTCCGACATGAATAAAGCAACAAAAATCACGTAAGTTATCTGCTCTACCTTTTCGCCGACTACAGCTTTACATTAAACACCACCACATTATCTTTATACTCTGCATTCATAGTACCTCCGTGGAGAGACACAATTTCCCTTGCAATCGAAAGCCCAAGTCCGAACCCTTCTTTTTTTCCGGAATGAGATTTGTCAGCACGATAAAATCTGTCAAACAGATAAGGGATATCCTCTTTGTTAAAGTTGCTGCATGGGTTTTCGCAGGTCAGTATGACCCCGTCATTTCTGGAATACAGACTGATTTTTATCTGAGCCTGCTCATCGGAATATTTAATGGCATTATCAAGCAGTATACCCACAAGCTCATCAATTTTAGACTGATTTCCTTTAATGCTCAGATTCTCCTGTATGTCGGAAACAAGCTGCTTTTTTTCTTCAAAGGCTACACTTTCAAAGTACAAAACAGCATTCTGAACAGTACGGCTTATATCAAATGTGTTAAAAACAACACACTGTTTATCAGAACCGGAAAGCCTTGTAAGTTCAAGCATTTCATTGACAAGTCTGCTCATTTTCTGCGACTGCACCTGAATACAATTAATAAGTCTGTCCGGACCATTTTTCTTTTCTATCAGCTCCGTTGTGGCTGAAATTACAGTTATAGGCATTTTCAGTTCATGGCTTGCATTGGATATAAATTCCTTCTGCTTTTCATAGCTTTCGCTGACCGGTTTTATCGCTTTGCCGGACACGAAATAAATCAGTACAAGCACTGAAATGAATACGATACTTCCTGACAATATTGACATCATCAGCAGCATTTTGCTGTTCTTTCCCGCCTGAGTGTTGCATATAAATACGTGTATTTTAAGTTTTTCTGTATCAGTTACAAAATGTCTGTATTTAGTATTATTGATTTTCAGTACTGTATCATTATCCTGAATAATATCCTCTGCACAGTCCTGCGAAACAGTTTCAGAAAGGTTTCCGCTGTTTATTTCCACAAGATTGTTTTCCCGGTCTGTAACTATATAAAAGCAGCTGAAATTATTTGTAATCCGGGATATGCCGGTAAGATTCATTGCATTAAAATCACGGTTTAATGTTTCATAATTTTCAGAGGCTGCCGCTGAAATATTATCCCTGTATTCTATTTCAATACTGTCAATCGTCAATTCCACATTCTCCGGATTATTTTCATCAATACTTGAACCTGACCACCATACATCGGAAATATAAAAGCAGCTGTCTGCAACCTCTGATATATCTGTCCGGACAGGCATACCCTCGCAAAAAAAGTTTGAATTGTCCGTAAAATCCACCGTTACTCTGGTAATCTCCTGGTTGAATTTATACTCTTTATTTATGAACTTCATAGCTCCGGTGCTGTCAAAAAGTTCAAAAAAGATTCCGCCGCCTGCACAATACCAGTCTGCATTTTCATCGCTGCAGTTTATCTGACCGTTTAATGTGATATTTTTTATTAATCGGGGATTTCTCATAACAATATGGTCGCCGTTATTATTTGTCTGCATATTCTTTAAATATATCACTTCCGATTCAATGTCCGGTGCATTTGAAAAAGCAATCTGACTAACCATATTCTCAGCAGTTTTAAGTTCGTTCTGATATGACGCTTTCATCAGAAGATTGAGTATCGTCAGCATGACAAAAATCACAGTAAATGATATCAATCCGG
>CAMCMW010000226.1 GCA_945876155.1 uncultured Ruminococcus sp.
TATTCGTGGCAGAAATTTGCAGAATTATATACGTATTTGTAGGGGCGAGCATTGCTCGCCCGTGATTCCAAATAATTTTAATCTGGCGACCAATGGTCGCCCCTACAGCAGGTGGGATATATTCGTAGGGGACGGCGCCCACGAGTATGTGACCGTACAGGACAATTCGTTGTTAGTTTTGCGGTATCGTTTTCTTTACGTCACGACCGGCAGCCGGACGCAAAAAACGGCAAAACAAAAGCCTGAGAAATAATTCCCAGGCTTAAAATAATATGTAAGTTATTCAAAAAGCGATTTAAGAGACTGAACCTGATTTTCAAGTTTGCCGGCAGTAATTTCAGCGTCAGAGGAGATTTCCGCATTCTGCTGAACAACGTTTGAGATTTCAAGCATACTCTGAGAAATCTGTGTAAATGCCACAGACTGTTCGTCAGCCGCAGCGGCAATACCGTCAATCAGCTTGTTGCTCTCGCTGACTTCCTGAATCATTGAACGGATACTCTCAGCGGTTTCGTCAGCGATTCTTGTTCCGTATTCCACAGACTGTCTTGTCTCCTCAATGAGTGCGGCAGTACCCTTAGTGGATTCTGCGCTCTTGTTGGCAAGAGTTCTTACCTCGTCTGCAACAACGGCAAAGCCTTTACCGTGCTGACCTGCACGAGCCGCCTCAACTGCGGCGTTAAGGGCAAGAATGTTAGTCTGGAAAGCGATGTCGTCGATAGTCTTGACGATGTTGCTGATTTTGTTGGCACTTTCCTCGATTTTCAGCATTGCCTTCTGCATTTCTCTGAGCTTTTCACCGCCTGCGTTAAGGTACTGAGTTGCCTCGTTTGAGATGTTGCTTGCGTTTTTAGCTGAAACAGCGCTGTCCTTAATCTGCTGTGAGATTGTGGTGAAGGACGCTGAAAGTTCCTGGATAGTAGCCGCCTGAACAGATGAACCGGCAGAAATCTTTGAGGCAACGTTTTTCATCTCTGTGGACTGGACACTTATATCCGTTGTAATACTGCTGATTTCCTCAAAGAGATGCTGCTGTTCGCCTGTGAGACGGACGGTTTTATCCATATTGTTTTTAATGCTTGCGAGCATTGAGTTGATACCGTTGCTGAGCTGTTCGTATTCAGGACAGGTTTTCACATCAACTTCGGCGTCCAGATCACCGGAAGAAATAGTTTCCATAGTGGAGAGGATTTTGTTGATACCGTTGATGATTACCTTCTGAATCATGGAGTTGATAAGACAGATTATTATAATAAGCATAATAATCGTTGCGCCTGCAAAGAAGAATACCAGTGTTACGCAGCCGCTGTAGACTTCACTGCTGGGCAGTGCAGTAATAATTTTGTACTGGTCGTTTTCGCCGACACAGCAGTAGATGAGTTCTCCCTTCATCTTCTGGGAGACCATTTTGCCGCTTTTTGCATTGAGCAGTTTGTCGGTGATACCAACTTCTTTTGTTGTGAGACCGATAAGGGATTCGTCTGGGTAGTACGCTAAAGTGTTGTCCTCTTTTGAAACAGCAAAAACGAAGCCTTTGCTGCCAACTGTGAAATCTTCAAGGACACTGCCGATACTGTTTTTTTCCACCTGAGCCTGTAAACGGTCAGGAGTAACGCCTATCTGAACGATACCAGTCTGGTCGATTCTTGCAACGCTGACGTACTGAAAGAGTTTGCCTTCTGCACCGTTTGGCTGCGGGTCCTGAGCAATTTTAATGGACGGGTCATCAAGGATAGGCATAAATTCCTTAGCCTGGTCGCTTGATGCGAAGTCAAAGCCGAAGTAATCCGGAACAGTACCCCACCGGATAACGCCCTTATCGTCAGTAACATGGAGTTCGTCAACGTCAAGCATTCCGGCAATTTCAGAAAGCTTTGCGGAATCTTCAATAATAGTCGGGTCAAGGGCAATCATTTCAGCGAAAGCGTCTGCTTTGGCAATGTAGTCTGTACCCAGCTGAGTTGTCAGTTCTTCAAGTTCTGCGTCGTTTGTTTCAAGCTTTTGTGTAACGTCGTCAATACGTGCGCTGAGAGTTGCACGGGCGTTTTTCTGCATAAGGTTGGTCTGAACCAGAAATACTACTACAATCATAAAGACAAGTGCAATAGCGCTTGCAGAAAAGATTCGTTTGTTTATTATTTTTTTCATATAAAACCCCCGAAATATAGATTATATGACATATCATAGCATAAAATCGAAGATTTTTGGCTATGATTGTCCGATATGCAGGGAGCAAATCTCTGATTTGCGTATCTGCAAGGACATTTAATAAATTATAATAAATGTTTACATTTATTATAACAGATATCGACAAAAATGTCAATGATATTGTGAAAATTTTCTAAAAAAAATTACTCAAAGCCTGCAAATTATGTAGTATATGAATAAAAATAGTAATTAATACTGTTTTTTATCGACATTATTTTACATAAACTTGACATTATTCTGAAATTATGGTATAGTATATTTTGAAAAACAATTGTATTTCATGGGTGGACTTTATAGCAAACGACAAATATATCTGGCGTTTGCTGTTTGCCGATACCGCACGTAGCGAACGCAGTGAGCGAATGTGCGAGGCATTTTAAATTAGTTTTTATAGTGAATGTTTTTGACGTTCACTATAAATCATTCAATAGGAGCTGTAATGAACAAATCACATTTGATAGTTGTTGATTCATCAGTATTGCCGGAAGTTATTTTAAAGGTTCTTCAGGTCAAAAAAATGCTTGCAAACAAGGAGGCAAAAAGTTCTGCCGCCGCCTGCAAGGAAATAGGAGTTTCAAGGAGCGCATACTATAAATACCGTGACTGCGTTTACTCCTACGAAGAAAAACTGATGCAGAAAATCATCACACTTTATATGCTTTTAAAGGACGAGCCGGGAGTGCTTTCAAGCGTGCTGGTTTCGCTGCACAATTTAAATGCCAATATTCTGACGGTCAATCAGAGTATTCCTATTGACGGTGTGGCAACGGTTACTATTTCCCTCAGGCTCAACGAAAGCTTTGATGAGGCGATAGCCATGAAATCAATTATTGCTGAATTAAGAGGAGTTGTGGAGATACAGCTCCTTTCAGGAGAATAATATTTTTCGGAGGGTTTTATGTCAAAATTTGCAGTTTTAGGATATGGTGTAGTAGGCTCAGGCGTTGTTGAACTGTTTTACAAGAACAGGGAAAAGATTCAGAAAAGAGCCGGAGATGAAATGGACGTCAAGTACATTCTTGATATAAGGGATTTCCCGGACAGTCCTTATAAAGACAAGTTTGTGAAAACTATTGATGAGATTGTAAACGACCCGGAAATCAAGGCTGTTGCAGAGTGTATGGGCGGAGTTGAACCGGCGTTCACATTCTCCAAAAAGTGCCTTGAAAAGGGTATCAGCGTTTCAACCTCAAACAAGGAGCTTGTTGCGGCAAAAGGTGATATTCTCCTTGCACTGGCAAAGGAGCATAACTGCAATTACTTCTTCGAGGCAAGCGTCGGCGGTGCTATTCCGATAATCAGACCGCTCCACAAGTGCCTTGCAGCCAACGATATCGACAGCGTTGCCGGTATATTAAACGGTACAACAAACTTCATTCTCACAAAGATGATAAACGAGGGCATGAAGTTCGACACAGCCTTAAAGCTTGCGCAGGAGCTGGGCTATGCTGAAAAAGACCCGACTGCTGACGTTGAGGGACACGACGCCTGCCGCAAAATCTGTATCATTTCTTCTCTTGTATACGGCAGACACGTTTATCCGGACAGTGTACACACACAGGGTATTTCCGACATCAAGCTGGAGGACGTTCAGATAGTAAACAAGTGGGGCGGTTCTATCAAGCTTATCGCAAAGGTTTCAGAGCTTGAAAACGGTAAGATTCTTCCTCTTGTAATGCCTATGGTAGTGCCTTTCGACAATCTCATTTCAAGGGTTGACGACGTTTTCAACGCAGTACTGGTTTCCGGCAACGGCATTGACAAGACTTTATTCTACGGCAGAGGCGCAGGCAAGCTGCCTACAGCAAGCGCAGTACTGGGAGATGTAATAGATTCTGTAAAGCACGACAGAACAGTATTTTCACAGTCATGGGCGTCTGTCAGCGACAATT
>CAMCMW010000227.1 GCA_945876155.1 uncultured Ruminococcus sp.
ACAGTACAAAGCTTGTGTCTGAGAGTGCCGAAGAATATGAGAGTACCCCATACGGCGATGTTAATTTCGATTCAGTTGTTGACATATATGACGCAATCGGAGTTTCAAGATATTTACTGAATCCGGATTCACTTAATGAAACAGAGCTTTATGCAGCTGATTTCAACCGTGACGGAAAGAATAACATTTATGACGCAATTGACATTGCAAAAACCCTTTTATAAACGCTTTTAAGGTATCATAATATATGCTGCCTTAACATAATTCGCACTTCTATCCTAAAACGCCCCTCTGGTTAAATCCGGAGGGGCGTTTTTTATATTTTTACATTTTAAAGTAAATCAGCAATATCAAGAATAAGTCTTTCTGTCTTGTCCCAGCCCAGGCATGGGTCAGTAATTGACTTGCCGTATACACACTCGTCAACAGACTGATTGCCGTCCTCAATATAGCTTTCAATCATAAGACCCTTTACAAAGCCTCTGATATCATCGCTGTGACGCATACTGTGAAGTACTTCCTTACTGATTCTTACCTGTTCAAGATACTTCTTGCCGGAATTTGAATGGTTTGTGTCCACAATAACTGCACGGTTGGCAAGATTTTTCTTTGAATACAGCTCATAAAGGAGTCTGAGATCTTCATAGTGGTAGTTAGGAAGATTCTGTCCATGCTTGTTTACAGCACCTCTTAAAATAGCGTGTGCGTAAGGATTGCCGTCTGTGCTTACCTCCCAGCCTCTGTAAAGGAAGTTGTGGCTGCCCTGTGCTGCTGTGATTGAGTTGAGCATTACTGAAAGGTCGCCGCCTGTAGGGTTCTTCATTCCGACTGGCATATCCATACCGCTGGCTGTAAGTCTGTGCTGCTGGTCCTCAACAGAACGTGCACCTACTGCAACGTATGAAAGCAGGTCGTAAAGGTATCTGTAGTTTTCAGGATAGAGCATTTCGTCCGCACAGGTAAGCTTGGTTTCTTCGATTGCTCTTGTGTGAAGATGACGAACGTGGATAAGTCCTTCAAGAATATCCTCTGCCTTAGAAGGGTCAGGCTGGTGAATCATGCCCTTATAGCCCTCACCTGTTGTTCTTGGCTTGTTGGTATAGATTCTCGGGATAATGATTATCTTGTCCTTGACCTTTTCCTGCATAACGGCAAGTCTGCCTACATAGTCCATTACAGGCTCTTCCTTATCAGCTGAGCAAGGTCCGATTATAAGGAGAAACTTATCTGAATTTCCGGTGAAAACGTCAATAATTTCCTTATCTCTTTTAGCCTTTGTCTGAAGAACTTCCTCTGAAAGCGGATAAAGCTCTCTTATTTCCTCCGGTACAGGAAGTTTTCTTTTAAAATTCATACTCATAATAAATACTCCATTCTGCTTATGCACCACTTTAAATTAGTAAAGCAGCAGTTTCAAAACAACGCCCCGACGGTTTTAACCTACGGAGCATAATAGTCATGCTTTAATAATTTAAGCGAAAACTGCAAAGAATCAAATTTTCGACATTTATTATATCACAAATTATTTTAAAAGTCAACAAATATTTTGCAATTTCAAATTTTAATTATATTTTTACTAATTTTCCAGAGCAGTTATCCTCTCTGCAATCTCTCTGAACACCGGAGCAGCACAGTCATTTCCATAGCCGCCGTCCTCACACAGAACAGTCACAGCGTATTTCGGTGATGAGAGAGGGAAAAATCCCGTTATCCAGCCGTGGCACAGTTCTTCGCCGTCATCATCAAAGCGTCCGGTCTGAGCGGTTGACGTTTTTCCGGCGGCATGGGTATTTGACGGTCTTGCATTGGAATCCTCGTTCTTATCGACTGCCGCAATCATAAGATCCTGCAATCTGAAAGCAGTCTGACGGTCGAATATCTCCGTATACTTCACTTCATTTTCGTTGACAACAGTTTCACCGTCATGGGTAATTCCCTTTACAAGCCTTGGAACGTAAAACCTTCCCTCGTTAGCTATTGCGGCTGTAAATGCACATATCTGCACCGGTGACGCAGTAAGCTTTCCCTGACCAAATGACATATTAGCCTTTTCAGCAGGCAGCAGCAAATCTTCCTTAGTCTGCAAAGTCCCTCCCGACGCCGTCATACCGGTGGCAAGAGTAATACTTCTTCCGAATCCCATTCTTTTTGCGGTTTCAATCATAATACTGCTGTCAATACTTTTCGCAAGTTCTATAAAATATGTGTTGCAGGACTGCGCCATTGCCCCTGTCATATCAAGAACGCCGTGACCGCTTAAATTGTGGCACTTAAAAGGCTGTCCGCTGATTTCCGTAACACCGGTGCAATTGTAGCTGAAACTTTCATCAAGCCCCTGTTCAAACGCCGCAAGAGCGGTCACAAGCTTGAATATTGAGCCGACATTGTATGAGTACAGACAGCGGTTTATAAGGGGTGAATTTTCATTGCTGACATCTTCTGAGAGAGTGCTTATGCTGTATGTCGGAAAACTTGCCATACCCAGAATATCACCGGTCTGAATATCCATCACAACAACTGCGCCCTTTTCCATTTTACTTCCGGCAAGCTCGCAGACAGCCTGTATGTCCTTGTCAATGGTCAACACTACCCCTTCAGTCATAGGTTCGCCCTGTTTTATGTCCTTTCCGAGACCGTCCAGAACGCCGCCACGACCGTCAACGTTGTATGTGACTGAATTTTCTGAAACAGTGTCCCTCAAAAATTCATCATAAGCCAGCTCAATTCCCGACACTCCACCGCTTTCATCAGTATATCCCACAATATGCTGTGCCAGCTGCTTTTCACTGTTTCTGACAGGAACTTCAAAAACAGTTATATCCCGGCAGTCAAAATCCTTTTTGGTTACCTCACACACAAAAGGTTTGCCGTAAATAATATTTGCATGATAGCTTTCAAGGTCTTTTACATAGGGGAGTATTTCCTCCGCCGCCTCTGCTGTGGGGTTGACCACCGCATAGTACGCCGTTGTATCGTTTACCAGCAGGTCATAATTGGTATCGTAAATATTTCCGTAGGTGTGACCAACTGTAAGAGTGTATGTTCCCTGTTCCTTTGCGGCGGCGTAGTATTTCGGATTGCTGACAACCACATATATGCGCATATAAAGTATTGAAAACAAAAACATGAAAACACAGCCAAGAGCAGTAAGCCTTCTATACATGAAAATCCCTCCCGACTTATTATTGCCAGCCGGGAGGGATTATATCACCTGTTATTAAGTTTTTCTATTGCCTCTTTTATTTCTTCAACGCTTATTTTACCGCCGCTGAAACTTACCATGGCTCTCATTGGGTTATATTTCAGCATAGCCTCAATCATTGCCCCTGTGCTTTCGCCCATTTCATTGCCCTCGTCGTTTCCGGACATCTGTTCACGATAAATTTCAATGTACCTGTCGGTGTACGCCCTTGCGTCCTCGTCCTCAAGCATATCGCCGAATGTGGTGTTCATTGTGTAGTGAACAGGCAGCTTAACCGTTGACTCCACATAGACGGTGTCGCTGAGAACAATATCACGGGAGGATTTTCCCACCATAATATCAAATTCGCCGCTTTCAACGTGCCAGTCGGAAATTTCGGTATTGTAATACGCAAAGGAACGCTTGTCCAGAACAAATTCAGCGGTTTTCTGCTCACCCGGTTCAAGGCTGAGCTTTTCAAAGCCTTTGAGTTCCTTTAACGGTCTTATAACACGGCTTTCACGGTCGCTGACATAAAGCTGTACAATTTCTTTTCCGGACACCTTGCCCACATTCTTAACGTCCACAGTCACTTTTAAGGTATCATTGTCAGTTATCCTGTCAGCGCTGAGTTTTAAGTTGCTGTATTCAAACTGAGTATAGCTTAAACCATGTCCAAAGGGGAAAAGCACGTCCATTTCCTTTTTGTCATAATAGCGATAGCCTACAAAAATGCCCTCGCTGTAAACTGTCCTGTCACCCTCTCCTGGGAAGGACAGGTAAGACGGATTGTCGGACAGCTTTTTCGGGAATGTTTCAGCAAGCTTTCCGCATGGATTTGCGTCACCGAAAAGAATATCAATTTCTGCGCCGCCGACACTCTGTCCCCCGAGATACACTTCCAGAATACCCTTAA
>CAMCMW010000228.1 GCA_945876155.1 uncultured Ruminococcus sp.
GCCTACTGGTTTCAAGCATACCGGTCTTTTTCCGGAACAGGCGGTAAACTGGGACTTTATGATGGACAAAATTCGCAGTGCCGGACGGCAGATAAACGTATTGAACCTGTTTGCGTACACCGGCGGTGCAACACTTGCCTGTGCGGCGGCAGGGGCGAATGTATGTCACGTTGACGCATCAAAGGGTATGGTGAACTGGGCAAGGGAAAATGCTGCCCTGTCCGGAATTACTGACAAGCAAATACGCTGGCTGGTTGACGACTGCGAAAAGTTTATCGCAAGGGAAAACAGACGTGGCAGAAAGTACGACTCTGTAATAATGGACCCTCCAAGCTACGGCAGAGGTCCGGGGGGAGAGGTCTGGAAGCTTGAGGACTGCGTTTACGACCTTGTAAAGCTTTGCACCGGAGTTTTAAGCGACGACCCTCTGTTTTTCCTGATAAACAGCTATACTACAGGTCTTTCGCCGTCGGTTATGGGGTATATTCTCGGTGAAACTATCTGTCCGCAGTTTGGCGGAGATGTTACTTTTGACGAAATAGGACTTCCTGTTGAGCAGAGCGGACTTTGTCTGCCATGCGGTTCAACGGCTATCTGGCAGAAAGGATAAATATGGAGGCTTTTGCAAAGGCAGAAAAGCTTGATTTCAGATACAGTGATGACGACGGACTGGTTTTAAGCGGTCTTGACCTGTCCTTTGAAGAGGGGGAATTTACTGCGGTTTTAGGTCATAACGGCTGCGGAAAATCCACTCTTGCAAAACACATGAATGCAATACTGCTGCCGTCGGGCGGTGCGGTCTACATTGACGGAATCGACACTAAGGACGAGGACAGGATTTTTGATATACGTCAGAAAGTGGGAATGGTTTTTCAAAATCCAGATAACCAGATAGTGGCGTCAATCGTTGAGGAGGACGTGGCTTTTGCCCTTGAAAATTTAGGGGTTGAGCCGTCTGAGATACGCAGACGTGTGGACGAGGCGCTTAAAGCCGTAAATATGTATGAATACCGTAATCACGCTCCGCATCAGCTTTCCGGCGGTCAGAAACAGAGGGTGGCAATTGCCGGAATAATAGCAATGCGCCCCAAGTGTATCGTTATGGACGAGCCAACCGCCATGCTTGACCCTGTGGGAAGAAAAGAAGTCATGGCAACCGTTAAGCGGCTTAATGAGGAATACGGTATCACCATAATTATGATAACCCATTATATGGAAGAGGCGGCGCAGTGCCGGAGAGTTATTGTCATGGACAATGGGAAAATACTCCTTGATGATACTCCGGCAGAGGTCTTTTCACAGGTGGAGCTTATGAAGTCTGTGGGACTTGACGTGCCGCAGGTGACAGAACTGGTTTATGAGCTTAATAAAAGCGGACTGAAACTTGATACCCATATAATAACAGAAGAGGAATGTGCAGAGGCATTGGTCAAACTGCTTTCATAAGCGGTTTCTGAAGGAGTTTTTGAATTGGCGATTTTGAAAACAGAAAACCTGAACTATGTTTACAGTCAGGGAACGCCGTTTGAAAAAACAGCGGTTAGAAATGTTAATCTTGAAATTGAAAAGGGAGAATTTGTGGGGATAATCGGGCATACTGGTTCGGGAAAATCCACGCTTATTCAGCATTTCAACGGACTTTTGAGACCGTCCTCTGGAAAAATATACCTTGACGGCAAGGATATCTGGGCGGACAAATCGCAGATACGTCAGGTCAGATTCAGGGTGGGACTGGTTTTTCAGTACCCGGAATATCAGATATTCGAGGAAACTGTTTACAGGGATATTGCTTTCGGACCTAAAAATATGGGGCTGAGCGAACAGGAAACCGACCGCAGAGTAAGAGCCACTGCTCAAAGAGTTGGCATTCCGGAGAGTATGCTTGAAAAATCGCCCTTTGAGCTTTCGGGGGGAGAGAAAAGGCGTGTGGCAATTGCCGGCGTTATGGCTATGGAACCGGAGGTACTCATTCTTGACGAACCCACAGCCGGTCTTGACCCGAAAGGCAGAGAGCTGATTCTGAATCAGATAAAGGAATACCACAAAACTATGGGCTGTACTGTTCTGCTGGTATCCCACAGCATGGAGGACGTTGCAAGATACGCCTCACGACTGCTGGTTATGAACAGGGCAGAAGTTTTCTGCTTTGATTCCACAGCTGAGGTGTTTAAGCGTTCGGCTGAAATTGAAAAAATCGGACTTTCCGTTCCTCAGATAACGAGAGTTTTCAACATTCTGAGGGAAAAGGGAATAGATATCGCAGATGACGTTTACACCGTAAAATACGCAAAGGAAAAGATTCTGGAATACTTAAAAAGCGGAGGGAAACTGCAATGATAAAGGATATCACATTAGGACAGTATTTCCCCGGAAACAGTGTTGTACACAGAATGGACGCACGTTTCAAGCTTGTAATCACCATGCTTTTCATTGTAATGCTTTTTATTGGCAGTAATACTATATCACTTGAAGTGGGATTTGTCTTTACAGCTATGGCTTATCTCTGTTCATCAATTCCGGTAAAGCTGATAGCAAAAAGTTTAAAGCCGATACTGCCTATTCTGGCGTTTACTACAATACTTAATCTTTTTATGATAACAAGCGGAATGCCGCTTTTTCAGTGGAAATTCATTGCGATAACAGACGAGGCGGTTGAAACCTCGGTGTTCATGATAGTCCGTATTCTTCTGCTTATTGCAGGTACTTCACTGCTGACCTACACCACTTCACCTGTTGCGCTGACAGACGCAATAGAAAGGCTGTTAAGTCCGCTGAAACGCTTTAAACTGCCGGTAAGCGAGCTTGCAATGATGATGACTATTGCACTGCGCTTTATTCCGACTCTTATTGAGGAAACGGACAAGATAATGTCAGCGCAGAAAGCAAGGGGTGCGGACATGGACGGCGGAAAAATCAAAGACAAGGTCAAAGCCGTCATTCCGATAATCATACCGCTTTTTGTTTCTGCGGTAAGACGTGCCGGAGAGCTTGCGACAGCTATGGAATGCCGCTGTTACCGGGGCGGAGAGGGCAGAACGAGAATGAGGCAGTTAAAAAGCGGTGCGGCGGACTATGTTTCGCTTGGAATCACAATCTTTTTTCTTGCCGCAGTGATTTTTATAAATGCTATTGACTGAGAGGGACTTAATAAATGAACAAAGAGAAGACAAAAACAAAATCCGGCGTTAAAAAGTCCGGATTGAAAAATAACATTCTTTTATATAACCGCAAGGGTGAAACAAGAATTTATCTGATTCTTTCGTTTCTGCTCCCGTTTCTGATAATGTGGTTTTTCTTTGCACAAAACGAAGTTCACCCGTTCGGTGACAAGCAGATACTTGTAACCGATTTGTGGCACCAGTATTACCCGTTTTTCAGAGTTGAGCATGAAAAGCTACAGAATCTTTCTTCACTGCTGTATTCATGGGATACAGGACTGGGAACAAACTTTATTTCCCTCATGTCCTATTATGCAGCAAGTCCGCTGAACTTCCTGTCAGTATTTTTCCCGATTGAGTATTCAAGAGATGCGCTCACGCTTTTCCTTACAATAAAAATCGGCTGTGCAGGACTTTTCTTTGCAATATTCTTAAAACACGTATTCAATAAAAACGACATATCAATAACCGGCTTTGCCCTTTGCTTTGCCCTTTGCAACTACTTCATGGGCTATTACTGGAACGTTATCTGGATGGACACAGTCGCATTGCTTCCGCTGGTAGTTTTAGGAACAGTAAAACTTTACAAAGAGGGCAAATTCAAGCTTTACGTAATTTCTCTTGCCCTTTCGCTGATGACCAGCTTTTACATCGGACTTTTCACCTGTATTTTCACAGTTATGGTGTTCGGCGCTCTTGTTATTATCGACTGGAGCGGCTTTAAAAATGCGTTCAAGCGTTTAGGTCAGATTGCCGGAGCAACAGTTATCGGAATAGGAATGGGAGCAGTTATATTACTCCCGGCATTCCTGGGACTTATGCTTACAAACAGTGTTGACAACAAGTTCCCGCAGGATATAACCTTCTATGAGCCGTGGCTTAAAATGATTTCGGCTGTTATCGGATTCCAGGAG
>CAMCMW010000229.1 GCA_945876155.1 uncultured Ruminococcus sp.
GCATCCGGTCTCATCATAAATTTTTCTATTGCACTTTTTCACGTTTACACAGAATCTGGGATTGACTCAAACATCACGCTTTTCGGCTTTGGGAAATAACCAAACGGCTGTTGAGGGCACTCACCCCTGAGGCTTATCCGCTTTGGAGATACCCGGTGGAGCAATTAAAAACGACGGCATTTCTGCCGCCGTTTTCCACCGTTTATCTCTCACAGCCTGCGTCTGGTCGCTACTCAGCGTTACCGCTTTTGACTGCATTTTTAGTATTGTCATTAATTTTGGGAAAATTGCATTTACACAGTTTATTTTTCAGAGCCACTTTGAAATCTGCTTATCAGCTTTTTACTGATTAAGAATAGCCTGTATCTTTTCTTCAGATATTTTAAGTTCATCAGCTATATATTTAACAGAATATCCTTGCATTGAAAGTTTGAACGCCCTTTTAGTTAATTCTATACCTTCCTCTATTCCCTCAGTTCTTCCTTCAATTCTACCTTTAACCATGCCTCTTTCTTCCGCAGAGTTGATTGCATTAGCCTCATCATGGAGAGCCTTTTCACGCAGTTCTGCAATTCGTCTCATATTTTCATCAGCATTCAGTTCTCTCAGAACAAGAATTGCTTTGTTGATTTCCTGTACGTTTGTATTTTCAAGCATATCCAGTTCCTCCTCCGTTTCAGCATTTATCAGCTGCAGCCATAGTTCCATCGGATTATCAGTTTGCATAAGTAAAATCATTTGTCTTATGAGCCTTGTGCTACAAATTAATTTAATGACGAGGTGTTCTGAAAACCTCGGTATTTTTATCTTGAGGCTGGGGTTGATCGGTGCCAAAATCCCTGACTGTAACATTGAAAATACGGTCAGGGATATTTTTTAGTATCAACAGCATTTAATAAGTGCGGAAAACCGCATATCTGCGCCATTCAAACCAGAAATGGTATTACTCCCACTCGCTATAGATATTATCACACCCAGCGCATACGGTGATAGTGTGTGCGTTTCAGTACAAACGCTTTTATTTTTGTGTCCACTTTTCTTGACAAGTGCAATTTTTTGTGTCCACTTTTCTTAACAGCTACACAGAAATAATATTTTTTGTGTCCACTTTTCTTGACAGCCACAAAAAAATGCGTTTTTATAGGGAAATAAGTATGAAAACATGCAATTTATTTTTTCGAGTTAGAATAAAACATGCAAAAATAATTGAAATTAGCTCTGAAAATATGCATTTTTCTTGACAGGCAGCATAAACTATGTTAAAATGGAATCAGCGGAGGTGAGTTTATGCTCAAACGAAAATTCTACAATATACTTTCCGAATGGAAAAAAACAAAAAATCAGTCTTGTTTACTTGTAAAAGGTGCAAGGCAAATCGGGAAAACATATATTATTGATGTTTTTGGCAAAGAAAACTATCAAAGCTATAAATATATCAACTTTATTGAAACACCGAACGCTAAAGACATTTTTAATGGTGAGTTAACCGCTGAAGAAATATATAAGCGTATGACCTTGATTTATCCTGATATAGAGTTTATAGAAAATGATACATTGCTTTTCTTTGACGAAATTCAGGAATGTCCAAATGCAAGAACCGCACTTAAATTCCTTGCTCTGGACAATCGTTACGATGTGATATGCTCAGGCTCGTTGCTTGGCATAAGTTATCGTGAAGTGAAATCTATTCCTGTCGGCTACGAAACTCAGATTGAAATGTATTCGCTTGATTTTGAAGAATATCTCTGGGCAGTGGGATATGATGAAAAGTCAATCAGCATTCTGAAAGAATATTTTGACAAAAAGGAAAAAATCCCTGAGTCCGTGCATGAAACTATGATGAAGCATCTTCGTGAATATATTGTGGTTGGCGGCATGCCTGCAGTTGTGAATCGGTTTGTAGCAGAAAAGCATTTCGGTATCGTTCAACAGGAACAAGAAAGAATACTTGACAGCTACTTTGATGATATTTCAAAATACGCATCTAACACAGAAAAGCCAAAGGTCAAAAATTGCTATCTTTCCATTCCGAAACAGCTTGCAAAAGAAAATAAAAAGTTTCAGTTCTCAGTTGTAGAAAAGAAATCTACTGCAAGGAAATACGAAAACAGCATCGAATGGCTCAGAGACGCAAATCTTGTAAAGCTTTGTTACAATGTCAGTACACCCGAATTTCCGCTTGCAGCGTACGAAAAGGAAAACTTTTACAAGCTGTATCTATCCGATATCGGCTTGCTGGTTGCACTGTATGGCTTTGATATGAAAAAAGCTATCATTGATGATACTCTTGGCGGAAACGCAAAAGGCGGGATTTACGAAAATCTTATTGCAGATATGCTTGTAAAACGTGGCTATAAGCTGAATTATTATTGTACAGACAATGGTTCAATTGAAATGGAGTTTTTGATTTCCGACAAATCAAAAATCGTTCCAATAGAAGTAAAATCCAGTAACGGCTCTACACGTTCTTTGAATGAACTGCTGAAAAGAGAGGATATTCCCTATGGATATAAGCTGATTTCCGGCAATATGGGTGTAAATGACAAGAAAATCGTGATGCCGCTTTATATGGCTATGTTTATTTAATATCATATCGCCAATTCAGCTAAAATTGCGTATAATAAAATTATAAGAATATTTGAACATTATCACAAATCGGCTGTCATTGCCTCAAAACAATGACAGTCGATTTTTTGTATTTAGAAAATCCCTGACTGTATCATTAAAAATACAGTCAGGGATATTTTTTAGTATCAAAATAGTATCAGCAGCATTTGATAAGTGCTGCAAATCGCATATCTGCGTCATTCACACCGGAAATGGTATTATTCCCACTCAATAGTAGCCGGCGGCTTAGTAGTAATATCGTACACAACTCTGTTAATGGACTTCACTTCATTAACAATTCTTCTCGAGCAGGTTTCAAGGACTTCGTAAGGGATTCTTGCAAAGTCAGCGGTCATGAAGTCGGTTGTAGTGACACCTCTGAGGGCAAGAGTGTAGTCGTAGGTTCTGAAATCGCCCATAACGCCTACGGAGCGCATATCTGTCAGCACTGCAAAATACTGGTGAATACTTCTGTCAAGACCAGCCTTTGCAATTTCCTCACGGAAAATCCAGTCAGCGTCCTGAAGAATTTCAAGCTTTTCGTTTGTGATTTCACCGATAATGCGTATTGCAAGACCAGGTCCCGGGAACGGCTGACGCCATACAAGAGTTTCAGAAAGACCCAGCTCCTGACCAAGCTTTCTTGTTTCGTCCTTGAAAAGCATTCTCAGCGGTTCTATGATTTCCTTGAAGTCAACATAGTCCGGAAGTCCGCCTACGTTGTGGTGAGACTTGATAACTGCCGCCTCGTCATCATCACCGCTTTCGATTACATCGGGGTAAATGGTACCCTGTGCAAAGTAGTCCACCTTGCCGATTTTTTTAGCTTCAGCCTCAAATACACGGATAAACTCTTCGCCGATTATCTTTCTCTTTGCCTCCGGGTCGGAAACACCGTTGAGCTTTTCCATGAAACGGTCTTTTGCATTTACTCTTACAAAGTTGATATCCCAGTCTCTGAATGCCTCTTCAACTTCGTCACCCTCGTTTTTGCGCATAAATCCGTGATCAACGAAAATACAGGTCAGCTGTCTGCCCACTGCCTTTGAAAGAAGTGCAGCAAGAACAGATGAATCCACACCGCCGGAGAGCGCCAGAAGAACCTTTCCGTCACCGACTTTTTTTCTGATATCACGGATAGCAGTTTCAGCGTAGTTTTCCATAGTCCAGTCGCCGGTACAGCCGCAGACATTTTTCAGAAAACCGTCTATCATGCCCAGACCGTATTCCGTATGGTTTACCTCCGGGTGGAACTGCACTGCATAAAGCTTTTTCTCCTTGTTTTCCATAGCCGCCACCGGACAGTGTTCAGTGTGAGCAACGGCTGTGAATCCCTCCGGCAGTTCGGAAATATAGTCTGTGTGGCTCATCCATGAAACCGCTTTTTCCGGCATATCCTTTATTGATGAAAACAGTGTACAGCTTTTGTTGTAGGTGGTTTCTGTTTTTCCGTATTCAC
>CAMCMW010000230.1 GCA_945876155.1 uncultured Ruminococcus sp.
TCAGAAACTGTGATTTTAGCGGTACAGTAAAAGGAAAGTCAATGGTCGGCGGTATTTCCGGTAAAGTTCAGGGCGGCGGCACTATTTCCAGCTGTTATGCCAATGCGGATGTTACTGCTACAAATGAAACAGGAGCTGCCGGAGGAATCGTAGGTTATGTACGAGTAGGCAACAACGCAAATTCTGCAGATATGTTGTGTGAAACCAGCTATTTTGCTGGTACTGTCACAGGCGTATCAACAGGCGGTGTCTGCGGAGCAATAGATATTCAGACAACAAAGGAATGTACAGTAACATTTTCCAAGGCGTACTACCTTAATACAGCTGCCGGCGGAGCAGTAAACGGTGCTGGTATGACAGGCTGTGCGGGAGTTTATGCAAGTACTCTTAAAAACATGGCGTCCGGACTGAGCGATGTTTTTGTAAATTCAACAGAGGCAGTAAATGACGGATATCCTGTTTTTGTATGGCAGACTCCTGCACCATTCGCAGGCAGCGGTACAGAGGAAGACCCTTATCAGATTTCAGGCAAAAAAGACCTTGAAAATATGAGGGATCTTGTAAATAATACAATGACAAATGCGGTTTATGGCTGTGCTTACTATATTCAGACGGCAGATATTGATGTTGGAGAAATGCTTGAGCCGATAGGTTCATTTTACGAAAACAGCACATCAACTACGATTACAAACAATGCGGCATTCAACGGACATTACAATGGAAATTACCACAAGCTTACTAACTTCATCATAAACAATAAAAGACTGTATACAGGTGTGTTCGGCAGAATAAATAAAAATGCTGTAATTGAAAATCTCAGCGTAAGCGGCTCCGTTACTGGTACATCATCATGTGTCGGAGGCATTGTCGGTGAACAGGGATACGGTTCAATAGTCAGAAACTGTGATTTCAGCGGTACAGTAAAAGGAGTGACACTTGTCGGCGGTATTTCCGGTAAGATTCAGGGAGGCGGAACCATCTCAAGCTGTTATGCCAATGCAGATGTTACTGCTACAGAAATTGCCGGAGGAATTGTTGGTTATGTATTGGTAGGAAACAACGCAAATTCTGCAGATATGTTGTGTGAAAGCAGCTATTTTGCAGGTACTGTTTCAGGCTCACAAACAGGCGGTGTCTGCGGAGGAACAGAAATTCAAACAAAAAAGGCTTGCACAGTAACATTTTCTAATACATACTATCTTAATACTGCTGCAACCGGAGCAGTAAACAGCGCATCTTACAGCGGATGCCTTGCTTTATCGGAAAGTCAGCTCAAACTTGCAGCGGAGTCATTAGGCTCAGCGTATGTCAATAATACATCAGCGGCTTTAAACGATGGCTATCCGGTATTTGAATGGCAGGTTGCAGAACTCCGTGGAGATGTAAACCTCGACGGTACAGTAGATGTTACGGATATGGTTATTCTCCAGCAGTATCTTACAAGAATGCTCTTTTTCAGTGAAGATGAATATACAGTTGATGTAACAGGCGACGGAGTAGTCAATGTGTTTGATTATATTGCTGTAAAGAGAATACTTCTTTAATTATCTGATTAAATTCATATTTACCTCCCATAGGACTGCCTGTTAAACGGGCAGTTCTTTTTAACAAAAAAGTCAGTGCATTTTTTATGAAATACACTGACTTTAATTTTTTATCGGTTATTTTTTTCAGCGAGTCTGTTTTCAATAAAATCGCCGATGTCTTTTTCATCAATACCAAGAACAAAAGCAAATTCATGGTGAATGAGTTTTTCCGCCTCCTGCATTACTCTTTCATCCGCCGCATGAAGTTTTTTGCCTTTGGAGTTCTGTTCCTCACGGTGCAGATAAAGAGTTCTCATCATTGAAATAAGTTCGTGGTAATTGTCACTGTGGAGAACTGAAAAGAACTGGTTTTTCCTCTGATTTTTGTCCTCGCACCACTGAGCCTGAGCCTCCGGCATTTCATCAATCAGTGCAAAAATCTGTTCTTTTGTAAGCAGCTTTCTGACTTTTCCGTCATAATCGTCAACCGGAATGTAAAAGGTCGAACCTTTTGAATAAACAGGAATAAGCTTGTAATATTCTCTATCAGTTGTTCCGTCAAAGCAGCGCTTGACTTTTTCGTCAATTCTGCATATTTCGCTTGCACCATAAACGACATATTCGCCGATATTAAAACTCATCTCAGAAAAGTACCTCCTGTGTCAGATATTATTTTCTATAATATAATTATAGCATATTAGTCATGCTTTTTCAAAGGCTGTTTTGCATAAATAAACCAGTGAATATTCGTCATTATGCGATAAACCTGCACAACTTTATGCCTAAAATGCTGATTTTACTGGTGAATTGAAGAAATTCTATTGACAATGTATAATACATATTATAAAATATTTATGTATATTTTAATTTAAAGGAGAGAATTAGTTTTGAAACCAAAATCAATAATTTCTGTTGTGCTGACTGTTTTAATTGCATTTTCAGCAGTTTTCTGTGTTAATGCGGAGGAGTCGGAAGAAAAAATATGTGTCATGCCTCTGGGTGATTCAATAACCGACGGTTATTCAACATCCGGAGGATACCGTCAGCCCCTTTGCAACAAGCTTGAGGAAAACGGCTATTCCGGAAACTTTGACTTTGTCGGTCCTAACTGGGGAGGAAACTGCTATGACCCACAGCACGCAGGCTACAGTGGTTATTCCATTGACAATATCGACCAGGCTGATTCCATATCAGGTGCAAGGACAGGTCTTTCAAGCTTTATTGACTGGCTTATGGGGGCTTATCCGGCTGATGTTGTGATGCTGCAAATCTGTACAAACGATATTTTAAGCTACTACGACCTTGATAATATCGGAACACGCCTTGAAAAATTTGTAGATACAGTCCTGACCTATATTCCTGAGGACGGGATGTTATTCCTTGCAACGATTCCGTGCATGGATGCAAACAATACACTTTACATAAACGAGTACTATTTTACTCCGGAGTTTATGGACGAGTGCGTTGACGCCTATAACAGCGAGATAAAGCGTATTGCAGCGCAAAAGCAGGCAGAGGGAAAAAATATCCGTCTTGCAGATATAAACAGCGTTCTTACAAAGGCTGATTTGTATGACGGTGTTCACCCTACAGAGGCCGGCTACAAGCTTATGGCTGATTACTGTTATGATATACTTGTAAACAATCTTAGCGGCGGACAAAATCCACAGCCAACAGAACCCGAAACAACAGAACCCACCACAGAGCCAGTGACTGAACCGCCGACTGAGCCTGAAACAACAGAACCGATAACTGAGTCTCCCACAGAACCGGAGACAACAGAACAGCCGACCTTACCGCCTACTGAACCATACCCGACAGAACAGGAAACCACAAATCCTCCCGGCGTATATGTTTCGGGTGACGCAAATTATGACGGAAAGTTATCTGTTGCTGACATTGTGTTTATGAACGAGTGTCTGACAGGCAAAAGGGAAATGCTGACTGTTAATTTTGCAGTTTCAGATCTCAACGGCAATGGACAGCTTGATGTTTTTGACGCAGTATTGCTCAGAAGAATGCTACTTGTCTGAAAGGAATGTAAAATATGAAAAAGGTTATTTCAGCTGTTTTATCGGCGGTTATGCTTGCCGGACTCTGCGCCTGCGGTGAAAAGCAGGAGGATTCCACCGCAGAGGTAAAAAAGAATTATACTTCCCCTGAATTTGAAAAATATGTTTCCAATACATATATTTCCACGTCAAATAATAAAAAAGTTGCTGAGGCAGATAATGTCACATACAGAGCGTACATTCCGGTTGAGGAATACGGTGAACTGGAATACTGCTTTTATTTTTCCACTACCGTAGACTCGACATGGGGTGACGGAAGAAGTGTCTATGCCGGACTTCAGGGGGAGGAATACCAGATAACTTCCGCCTCTGTGGGTGACGGCGGAACTGGTTTTGACGATGAGCCGAAGAATGTAGTTTCCGTTACATTTGACGGCGGTTCAGCCGGAAAAACTGTTGCACCGGGAGAAACCTTCTGGAGCGATCCGGTAAACCTCAATGTTGAAGAGGGAGACC
>CAMCMW010000231.1 GCA_945876155.1 uncultured Ruminococcus sp.
CCCCTATGGGGCGTTTATGGAAAAACCCCCGGCTTTGCCGGGGGATGTTTATTTTCCTCGGTCAAAATGGAGAAAATAAGCTGTTTGCTGATTGACTAATTGTGCGAGTTGTGCTATAATAAAATAGATAATAACTTGGTGCTACTTGCTCTGCTTTGGCTTTTCATAGTTATACATAATAGATTATAAAGGTGGGAGTTATCGTGAATAATAAACGGGTTTTACGCAATCTAAATCAACTCATTAGGGTATCAACCATTCATTACAAAAACAGTTTTGAACTGACAGAAGTTATTCTGACAAAGGATTTCATGGTAAAGTATACTGAATGCATGAAAAAGCAGGGCTATCAGATAGAATTTTTCGATTCAACAGCTATTATAACTACTCCTACATTTAAGAATATTTTTCTACCAAATCAATGGTTTGCTATTGCAGCTTATGCTGTTGATGTTTTCCGTGAACTGATGAAATACAAATCGTATCTTGAAAAAGTTATATCTAAGAAAGGCGAAAAGAAGGACGAATTTATCAAGCGAATGAAAAGTGGAACAAATCTGAACGAAAAGGAGGATTTTATCCGCATTGCCCATAACATTTTCTTAGAGGATAACTTTGATAGCTCATCTTCTGATAAGGCAGCGGAGTATCTGTGGAAATTTGTTACGGATTATTCCTGGTGGTCTGGTCAGAAAACAATTGACAGAGGAGACTTTTTTCTCTCGGTTGTGTTGAATATGCTTAATCTCGTAAACGCAAGTCAAAGCTATGTTGCTGATATTGTAAGTATGTATGGCAATAATCATGAACTGTATCGAATGGTATCTGACCTTGCTTCGTTTACTACAAATCTTGAAGGTACAACTTACACAATTGACATTTCGGAGCCTGACGAACCACCCCGTCCTGCCAATCCGCAGGCAGAAGAAGCAAATAGTGACAAGCCTAAGAAACATAAAATCGTTATTTCAGCAGATGATATTACAAACATGAAAGGAAAGAAGAAGTAATGTATTCCTGGATCACCTATCAGAATCATCTTGCGATAACCGATGACAAGTATGTTCTGCACCCTGACGCATCAGAGATATACGCTTTGATTACAGGAAACACTGATTGTATCGGTAATCTTGAATGTCAGGACATTTATGAATCGTTTCCAGATATTCATTTTTCTAAAATCGGAAGTTCCTTGCAATGTGAGTTATATACTGATTCTGATAACAGAAGCATATCACTTATGCTTTATGTTGAAAGAAACAATCACAAAATCCCCGTTGATGTTTTGGACGGACAGATAATTGATCAGATCATATATAATAACGAATGGTTTTATATAAACGGAAATATTGAAGAAATAAAAGATATATTGACAGAGGCAAATATTACTCAGCCAGGAGTAATCACAATGGCTCAGTATATGTCGGTACTTCGTCATATATGGAATGATGATTGCCCTGTTATCAAAAACCTTGTTGACAGCAGTGTGCTAAATCAAGATGTATCTGATATTATCATTCCTGACGGATTACAGGCGAATTTGTATCAATATCAGAAAACCGGATACGGCTGGCTTAGGTATATGCTTTCTGAAAACGCCGGTTGTATTCTTGGCGATGAAATGGGTCTTGGTAAAACGTTGCAAATAATTACGCTCTTTCAGGAGTATAAGAACATAGGGAAAGTACCTGTACTTGTCATAGCGCCTGTTTCGTTGCTTCAAAATTGGAAACGTGAGTGTGAAAAATTTGCTCCCGATCTTAAAGTTCTTATTCATCATGGCTCTGAACGTACAGGAAGGTACAAGGTCTTCAGCGAATATGATATTGTTGTGACCTCATATTCTGTAGCGGTCAGTGATATTTCTGTACTTAATATGATCAGGTGGAATATTGTGGTTCTCGACGAGGCTCAGAATATAAAAAATCCGAACAGTAACCGCACGTTATTTACAAAACAGATTTCAAGAGAAAAATCAATTGCTGTTACAGGCACTCCTTTTGAGAATCATATTACTGATATTTGGTCTGTTATGGACTTTATAATGCCTGGTATTCTCGGAGATATAAATGAGTTTAATAAAACAATAACCGACGATTTGATTGGTGCTGAAAAGATAGAGCCTGTTCTCTCTCCCTTGATGATAAGACGGCTTGTAAAAGATGTTGCTGATGATCTTCCTGAAAAAATCATAATTCCCGTTCCGCTTGCAATGTCTGAAAGAGAGGCAAATATTTACGAGCAATACAGGCAAGAACTTAATCCGGACGGTGATCCTGAAAAGCTGAACCTTGTAATGATACAGAAACTCAGGCAATTCTGTACTCATCCTGGCATATGTGACGATATTCTTTGCAGTAATCCATATGATAATTCAGTTAAATACCAGCGATTCTGCGAGATACTCGAAGAAATAATAGCTTCTAATGAGAAAGTGATTGTATTTACATCGTATACTAAGATGTTTGAAATTATGGAGAACGATATTGCTGAGCGTTTTGGTATTCCGGTAATGAAAATCAATGGTTCGACTCCTGTTGATGACAGACAGAACATTGTTGACAAGTTCAACGGAATAAATGGCACGGCTTTACTTATTCTGAATCCGAAAGCAGCAGGAACAGGATTGAATATAACAGCCGCTAATCATGTCATTCACTATAATCTTGAGTGGAATCCTGCACTTGAAGACCAGTCATCAGCCCGTGCTTACAGAAGAGGACAACAGAAGAATGTCTTTATTTACAGGCTTTTTTACGAAAACACTGTTGAACAGATTGTTAATGAAAGAATAGACCGTAAACGTGATATGGCTGAAAACGCTGTAATAGGTACAGACGGCGAGTCAACCAATCGTGAAGATATTTTAAGAGCAGTATTACTGTCTCCTGCCGATAGAAAGGATAGATAAAAATGATCATAACTGAAAAAGATGTTAACGAACTTATCTGTAATCCTGACCCTGAAAGAGTTGTTGAAGGTCTGAGAGATACTGGATATGATTTCAACACTGCAATAGCTGATATTATAGATAATGCGATTGCTGCGGATGCTACAAGGGTTGATATTACAATCAATGACAGTCCTATGGAAGAAATCACTGTATACATTGCAGATAATGGCACAGGAATGAACGAATCAGAGCTGATTAACGCTATGAAATACGGCTCGGATAAGCGCAGCAATCCTGATAGCCTTGGTAAATTCGGTTTAGGATTAAAAACTGCATCTACTGCATTTTGCCGTTGTTTATCAGTGGTTTCACGTTCTTCCGATGGTGAACTCCGTAAAGCTCAGTGGGATTTGGATTATGTATCAAGAGTAAATGAGTGGAAACTGAAAATGCCCGTACCCGACAAAGATGAGGAGAATATCCTGAACAATACCGCTGGCGAAGGATCCGGAACACTGGTTGTATGGGAAAGAATAGACAGACTTATGAAAAAATACAATCAGAAGAGTGCCAGAGCAAAAGCACTGAAAAAGAAGATTGATGAACTCATGTTCCATGTTTCTATGGTTTATCAGCGATTTCTTGATCCTAATGATGAACGTGCAAGAAATGTGACCATTACAATAAACGGAATTGAAATTCATAAATGGGATCCGTTCGTAACAGATGAAAAAGAAACTGAACTACTTGCCGAAGATACTGTAGATGTAGAACTTCCTGACGGCAGTGAAACAAGTTTCACCTTGAAAGCATATATGATACCAAGGAGAGGCACTTACAGCACTCCCCAGGCGCAGGACAGCGCAAGAGTAAACAATGATATGCAGGGCTTCTATGTGTACAGAGAAAACAGACTTATCCATTCTGGTGACTGGTTTGGTATGTTTACGAAAGAGCCTCACTTTTCTCTGTTGAGAATAGAGTTTTCGTTTGATTATACACTTGATTCAACGTTTGATATTGATATAAAGAAATCAAGAATTATTATAGCTGATAAGATTTTTGATTACATAAAGGATAATTTCACTTCTGCACCGAGAAGAGCTGCTGAAGAGCGTTACAGGGACGGTACAAAGAAACAGGT
>CAMCMW010000232.1 GCA_945876155.1 uncultured Ruminococcus sp.
GGATTCGTCTGAAATGAGAAGCAGTATGGGAATGAAAACCCCTGCTGATGTTGCTAAAGAGGCACCTGCTAAAACCCAGCAGACCGCTAATCAGACAACCTCAGAATACGTAAATGAAGGAAATGCCATGACCCAGAAGGGCATGACCATTGCACAGTATGTCAAGCAGAAAATTTTAAGTGATTCGGTTGTAAATACAACTATTGGTGTTGTTCCGAGTTCACCTATTGATGTATCGTGGGAACCGGCGTCCACCAGAACTTCTGTCAGAAGAAGTAATGTTGAACTTGACTGGCAGAAGTCGGCACAGGAAATGGAGTTTATTCCCAGCAGTATGACCATTGAGGTTAAACAGCTTGCGGAGGTTGAAATTGAATATATCGGAGGATATCAGTATGTGCCTCCGAGTTCTGATCCTGATTTTGAGGAAAAATAAAAATAACGGACTGTTCAAACAGTAAAAATCTGAAATTTGAACAGTCCGTTTTAAAATATGGATAATAATATGAGGCAGAATGGAGATCAATATGAAAGTATTAACAAGAGATTTCGGTGAAGTTGACGTAACAGAAAATGATATAATCAGGTTTGAACAGAAGATTTTCGGATTTGAAGAGTACAGCGATTACATTATTCTCTATGATGATGATTTTAACGGTGAATATGCGTGGCTCCAGTCGGCTGAAGAACCGGGGCTTTGTTTTATAATTGCCAATTCGTCCCTGACAGTGGATAACTACAGTCCCGACTGTAAAAATGAGGCGGAAAAAATAATCGGCGAGGGAAATTATGAATACTGGCTTATGATGGTAGTCAGGGAAAACCTTAAAGAAAGTACAGTTAACTTAAAAAGCCCGATTGTGATAAATGCGGACACCCATAAGGCAATGCAGATTATTCTTGAGGAAAATTATCCTTTGAGGTATCAGCTTTTTAATGACGGAAAGGAGCAGAAATAATGCTTATACTTTCAAGAAAACCTGGAGAAGCACTTGATATTAACGGGAAAATTGAGATAAAAATTATTGAAGTCAGCGGGGACAAGGTTAAAATTGGCATAAATGCGCCTGAGGACGTGAAGATACTGAGAAGTGAGCTTTGCCAAACTGTGGAAAGCAACAAGGACGCTGCGTCAAGTGTGAATCCGAAAAAACTTTTCAGTATGCTTTCCGGTCTGGACGAAAAAAATCAGTGAAGATATTTTATCATTTCCATGTTGCCCAGCTTTATAAATTCAGCAAGTTCCTTCTGCTCACGCTCTTTGAGTTTGAGTATCTTGTAATTGTACTTGGAATTTTTGCCGAACATAAGACCGTTTGACGCAATCTGGAGATTGAGTTCAGTGTCTCTTGAAAAGACTGGTGAACCGATTCTGAGCTTTATCTGGTCTTCGTACTCGCACATTATTCTTGAACTGCGGAATGAGATATTTTTCATTGAAAGGGAAGTTATGGTACACTCGTCCCACTTGTACACAATCTTATTTTTGGAAAATATGCCCTTTTTCATGACCGGTTTGTAAATCTTTGCCCTTAAAAAAGCGGGAGTTTCCAGGACAGTTTCTGCTCCCGGAATTAAAGTACATTTTATTGAAACGAGTCTTAAAAGATTTTTTGATGAGAGATATACCTCGCCGTTTATGATATGGGTTGAGGTATTGCCTTCAATGCAGATTATTTTTGCCTCAGTGCCGATTTTTAACAGCGGAACAAACTGTGAAGAAAATTCAGCAAATTTTTCTTTCAGCGAAACTGTGACCTGTCCGTATTCGATTATACTGTCATCTAAAGTTTTTAAAATTGCCTTGCAGTTTGATGGAAACATACAGAATTACCCCTTAATTATAGTGAACGCAAAAATAATTTTGCTTTCACTATAATGATTTATTTTATTGCCTTGCACATCCGCTTACTTCGTAAGCTCCGTGCATATCGGCTAATAGTAAACTAAAAAAAATTTTTTCGTTTACTATAATAGTTACTTAAAACTATTATAGCACATTTTTCAATAAAATGCAATTTTAAAAGGAGATTTTGTAAAATGAATGTTGAATTAGTAACTGAAAACCAGAAACGAATAAATAAACTTATCAGCCGTTATGAAGAATTTACCAGAAAACTTCTTGACTGTGAGGTGGACGATATACTCATTCTGACGGAAAAACGAAAGGGACTTTCTTCGGAAATTACAAAGCTTGACAGTCAGATAAAAAATGAATTTGCTGAAAATACCCAGGCTTTGGAGGCGTATCAGAACAAGTGCGACAGAAGTTCTCTTCCTGACGAACTCAGACAGGTCTTTGACCTGAGGCAGGAGTTTAACAGTATCGCTTTCAGAATTTCATCTATGGACCCCGAAATTAAAGAACGCATAAGCTTGTTAAGAGACGAGCTTGTTGTAAAAATCAAGAAAAACAATTCCGGACAGAACGCAAAAGCGGCAAAATATGCTAAAGCCGGTATATCCAGCGGAAGTAATTTTTTTGTACCCGAAAATAAAAAGTTAATTTAGACTTTATTTTTTGAATTTTCTTACGATATATATTATAAGAATAAAATTCTAAATAAGGAGGAAAATACCATGCAAGTAGAATCAAGTTCATCAAGTTCATATACAAATGCTGCTTACAGCAATAAAGGTGTATCAGGAATGTATTCCGGAATTGATACTGAAGGTCTGGTTGAAAGCATGCTTTCCGGCATTCAGACTAAAATAGATAAGCAGAATCAGGCAAAGCAGCAGCTGCTCTGGAAACAGGAGATTTACAGAGATGTAATTTCTGATATTAACAGTTTTCAGTCCAAATATTTCAGTCTTACATCACCAACAAGTTTAAGACTGGCATCTTTTTATGATACAATGGAAACCTCGTGCTCTACTTCGGCTGCCAAGGTAACAGCAAGTTCCGGTGCGGTTGACGGGGATTTCAGTATGCAGGTGGCAAGACTTGCAAGTGCATCAAGCGTTACTTCTAACAAAGTCGGCTCAGGTGAAATCGCAACTTCAACCTCAAAGGCTGACAGCTTTGAATACAGCAGAACTGTTGATAGCAAGATTGGTGACGATGTAAAAACTGTTGACCTGAAGGGTGCCAATACAGCAGATGAAATATGCAGCAGAATTAACAATGCTGCCGGAATTAACCTTGTTTCAGCAAAAAAAGAAACTGTTAAAGTGTATAGAGACGATAGCGGAAACGAACTTACCTTCAACGAAACCGAAAACAAATATTATGATAAGGACGGCAACGAGTTTACCGGAAGTGTAACTGCATCTGATGAAGAAAAGGCTGTCGGACTGAAATTCGCAGCAGATTCAGAATTTGAAATCTCAGGCTCTTCTGCCGGTATGTCTATTCTCGGTCTTAGCGGTACTGTTAAATCTGCCGCTGCAAAAGATGAAAACGGCGATGTGATTGAAGGAAAGTTTGAAACTGAATCAAACGCTGTAAATACACAGTTTGCCGAAGTCGGAAAGGTAAATGGTACTGTTGATATTACTCTTGACGGAGTGAAAAAATCAATCAGCATTACTGAAGGCGAATCAATGGCTGATTTCCAGACAAAGGTTCAGTCGGCTTTTGGTACTTCAGTCCAGTTTACTCAGGACGGCGG
Organism: uncultured Ruminococcus sp.; assembly: GCA_945876155.1. Taxonomy (GTDB): domain Bacteria; phylum Bacillota; class Clostridia; order Oscillospirales; family Ruminococcaceae; genus Porcipelethomonas. The sequence continues at coordinate 3,615 of CAMCMW010000232.1, forward strand.
TCAGTGGAAAATGTCAGTTGCAGGAACAGGAAGAAGTATTTCCATGTCTGCCAGCGCAGAAACTATGGAGGCAATCGGCTTTGCAAAGGGTACTACTACTGTTTCAAATCAGCTTGTAAGAACTGATTCTGTAGGAAAACTCGGAATTGGCGATGCAAATGACACTGACACAAAATATTCATTTAATATAAACGGAAAAGACATTGAATACACTGCTGCTGATTCAGTTTATTCTATTATGAATAAAATCAATTCAAGCGATGCAGGAGTAAATATATCATACGACGAGCTGAGTGATAAATTCAAAATCCAGTCAACATCTACAGGAAGCGGCTATGATATCAACATAACAGGCGATGATGAAGGACTGTTTTCAAAGCTTGGATTTACTGTTGACCCCTCAGGCAGTCTTGACAGT
>CAMCMW010000233.1 GCA_945876155.1 uncultured Ruminococcus sp.
TGGTGCACTTAATACTGAAGTTCTTGCTGCTGACGGTGCAAACTACACATCTAAGAAGGGCATCACAACAAGCGGTACTTACAGAGTAAATGTTGACATGGCAAATTCTGACGAAGCTGTTCAGATTGTTGGTTATGTTGTTTACAAGGCTGCTGTTGGCGGTACTGTTACTGTTAAGGTAACTGATCTTACAAATTACACATTTGAAGATCTTGCTAAGGCAGAAATGGAAGCTTGCAACTTCGTTACTGAAGCTGGTAAGACTACAACAACAGATCTGAAGCCACAGTTCATCTTTGATTATGATCTTGGCGAAAACTATACATTCAAGCAGTATGGTCTTCTCGTAACAAGAAACGCTGATAAGCCGGTAACTGAAAAAACTGTTCTTGCTGATGCAGTAGCATATGACAAGACTCTTATTACTTCAAAGATTTGTTATACAAATAGAACAGTTGCTGCTTCTGTTAAGTCAGTTAAGTATGGTGCTAATGTATCAATGGCTGCAGGTGAAACTGCTACAGTTCGTGGTTATGCAGTTATTACTGACCAGTATGGACTTACATGGGAGATTTACTCAGAAGTTCAGAGTCACAGAAGCTCAGCATCTTGAGCAACAGCTTAATAGCTTAGCATAACAAATTCAGGAAGGAGAGATTCTAATGAAGTACACAAAGGCTGAAATGGAAATCGTTGAATTTGAAGCTGAGGACATCATCGCAACATCACAGACTGGTGACATTGATGATAGTACGATCATCGACGATTTATAATCTCCAAACTCTCTAATGAGTAAAAACCCCCTGTCCAGTTTTGGGCAGGGGATTTTTTTGTGTTGTTGTATTTTTGCAGGGGATCAGCTGGACTTACAGAAAAATCTTCGTTTAAATTAGGGTAATACAAATCCCCCATAAACCTAATGAAAATCATGTCCGCTATCATTCCGTTTGGCATCACACTTATTTCTACAGGAAATATACTTCCGGATAAGTCAGCACTATTGCTAAGGCTTTAGGAAGATACCGGAGTGCAGTGTTAATAAAAAATCAGCCCACTGCGTTAAACAGTTGACTGATTTTTTACTTATAAAAGTGTTATTTCAGATCAAGCCGAATCAAAGTTCGTCTTCAGCCTCATCAAGACCTGTATCTGATGTTGTAATTACATCTTCGTTTTCAAAGAATATAATCTCCATGATTGCTTCTTCGTAAAAGTTCTTCATATTTAATTCCTTTCCTGAATTGTATTACTTCAGACTGTTATAGCTGCCGCTGAAGATTTCGTCTGAGTAAATTATCTCGCTCATACCTGTCTCGTTGTTTTTGAGTACCATATAGCCTCTTGCGTAAACAACAGTGTCAACAGAACTTCCGACGGAAATATTCAATGTGAACACACCCCTGCCTGCAGTATCAGTTGAGCGAATCTTCTTAACATTGGTAGCGTTGATAATGAATGTATCAGCAGTCAGAGTTGAGTCAGTAGACCTGAGAATACCCTGTTCAATGATAGAATACTTGTCGGTTACATCTCTTGACGCAGAGAAAGAGACTTTGTTTTTGCCGTCTGACACACCTGCAAACTTGTCAGTCATAACAATAGTAGGTTTCTTTTCAACAGCCTGGTCTGCATAGATAGCGTAAACAGTTTCATTGTCTGTAACACGCATAAAGTAGCTCTTGCTGTAGCCCAGAACATTTTTACCCTGAACGTTTGACGACCAGTAAGCAAATACCTTGCCGCTGATGTCCTTAGCAGTTACGTCAATACCATTGCCCTGAACCTGGTTGGTGTAAACGTCATTAGCAATAGTACCAGTCGGGTAAGCGACAGTAATGGTATATTTCTGACGAACGTCCTTGTAGACTGGTTTTACAACAACTCTCACAGCACCGTCTGCGATTTCTTTCTGAATCTCTGCATTAGTCTTGTCCCAGCCGGTAAACTCATATCCGAATTTAGAAGGACCGCTCGGGAAGTTAATTAAGTCTGTAGAAGTGTAGGAGTACGACCAGAGTACCTGATCTGTATCGGAAATAAATTCAACAACAGCCGCATTGTCAGGGTTTGACGGAGCAATAGAGTTAGCAGTCATAACGGTATTGTCTACCATGATGAAGGTATGGGACTTGGCAATGCTGACGATTTTACCGGTTTCATTCTTCCAGTAAATGAAGTTCTTGGATGTATCAACGTACTCAATAGTAATTTCAGTACCAGCCGTATATTTCAGCTGACAGTGACCATACTGCGTAATACCGCCGTTAATCTTGAATGCAGCGCCGTTTACCTCAAGGGTAAGTTTATCCGTATCACTCTTCTTAGCGTAAACTGCTTTAAGTGTCACATTTTTAGCATCGAGGGTGTAAGAAGGACTTGTGGAAACCGGTGAAGTACCGTCCCCTTCATACCAGCCCTTGAAATCGTAGCCGAGCATATCAGCAGCAGTTACAGTAACAGAAGCATCATAACCGTATTTTCCGCCGCCGCTTAAAGTTGCATTGAATGCTGTACCGTCTTCAAGTTCTGAGATTACGTTTACAGTGTACTTGATTTCATTCCACTTTGCATAGAAGGTCTTATCTCCGGATTCATCAGCAGAAATCTCTGTAACCGGTGAACCAGTGAAATCCTCGTTTGTGTACCAGCCTGCAAAGGTATAGCCTGTTCTTGTGATATCTGTCGGGAGAACTGCGCCCTTGCCGAAGGTATAGCTTGACAAATCAGAATCCATTGTACCGCCGTTTGTCTCAAAAGTAACGTTATATTCAGGTGCAACCCAGTTTGCGTAAAGTGTAAACGAACCCTTTGTGCCTGAATTGTATACTCTTTTTCCGTCAGCGTCATAGCACTTTATACCGCCGCCGTTTTCATCTGTGTAGTAACCGTCAAAGGCATAACCTTCAAGTGTCGGCACGCTTACAGTTGCTGGCAGAACAGCATTGTGCTTTATTGAAAGAGAGCTTTCGCCGCCTGTGCCGCCGCCGTTTTCAAAGGATACTGTATATGTGACAGCAGTCCATTTTGCTGTGAGGGTTACATTGCTTGTAATTAAGGCTGTGGAAGTAACAAGTGTACTGCCGTTATACCAGCCGCCGAAAGTATAGCCGGTTCTTGTAGGAGTTGGCAGGGTTACAGATGTACCAGGCTCAAAGGTGAGTGAAGCCTGGCTTACAGAACCGCCGTTAGGGTTAAGGGTTACTGTGATTTCGGAAATTGGCTCCCAAATTGCGGAAAGAGTTAGATTTGATGTATTATTAAAAATTGAATTACTTGTAATCGAATTATAATTATTATAATCATACCAATATAAAAAATTATATCCCTTCCTTGTCGGAGTAGGCAGTTCTCCATATGCTGAACCGTATGTAACTTCCTTAGATGTAGTATCTACTGTGCCGCCGTTTGCATTAAAGGTTACTTTATATTTACTTGCTTCAAACGCAGCATAAAGCACCATATCGTTATTATCCAACTCTTCATAAGCAATTTTGCAGCCTTTTCCATCAGCATCGTAATACTGTGTTCCTTTTCCGTCTGGTTCTGTATAATATCCTTTGAATGTATATCCTGTCTTTACAGGTACTTCCTGTGCAGGCATATAATGACCGTATTCCGCTGTAATCTGACTTGTAGTACCGTCTGTATTGAGAGTTACAGTATGTTCTGTACCTTTCCAGTATGCATAAAGCACACCATTATGCTGGTCTACATCAAAAATACCGCTTACTGTCGCACCCGGCTCATATTCAAGTACACCATACGGTTCTGTTGTCCAGCCGGCAAATGTGTAATGTTCAGAATCAGTGTTTTCTATCTGTTCACCTGTCAGATTAGGTAATGTTACGTTGTCATTAAAAACAACATTGCTTGCACCAGCTGGTGCTGTGGATTTAAATGAACCTCCAAAAGCCGAATTTGCATCATAAGAGAGATTATAATTAATAAATTTGAATGTTGGGGTAACAGTAACTTTCTCTGCAGGCATTGTGAATTTATTGTCGGTAACTTGAACTTC
>CAMCMW010000234.1 GCA_945876155.1 uncultured Ruminococcus sp.
AAGGACGATTATGATGGATTCCGGAAAAATCATTCTTGATGTAAGCGGTGAGGAGCGTGATAATATGTCTCTCCAGGACCTGCTTGATATGTACTCTGCAAAAAGCAGCAAGGTTTTTGACAATGACAGAATGCTGCTGACTAAGGAATAATCTGAGAAATAATTTGGCACAGGAGAGCAGAAAAAGTCGGGAAAAAATATCTGGCATTTGATATAATATAATCACAGACAGGGAGAAAGGCGGTGTTAAAATGAATGGCTGGGCAGAGGGAATACAGAATGCGTTACAGTATATTGAGGATAACCTGACGGAGAATCTTCAGATAGAGGATATCGCTGCAAAGGCGTATGTTTCACCGTTTTACTTTCAGAGAATTTTCAGTGTACTTTGCGGATTTACTGTTAGTGAGTATATCCGTAACCGAAGGCTTTCGCTGGCTGCGCAGGAGCTTTCCGCCGATAATGCAAAAGTGATAGATATAGCGCTGAAATACGGCTATGATTCCCACGACAGCTTTACCAGAGCATTTACAAAATTTCACGGTATTTCTCCTTCGTCTGCAAAGGAAAAGGGTGCAAAGCTTAAAGCGTTTGCACCGGTAAGAATAAAATTGACACTGGAGGGCGGTACTATGATGGAGTACAGAATTTTAGAAAAAGCGGCATTTACAGTAATGGGAAAGTCAAGACGTTTCTGCTCGGACACTTCCTACGAAGAAATTCCTAAGTTCTAGCAGGAACACATGAACAGCAATGAAAACAAAATCGTCTGCGGAATGTATGGAATATGTCTTGACGGCGACGGTAAGAATTTTGATTACCTTATCGCTGATAATTATCTTCCGTGGAATGATATACCGGAGGGATATGTTACCAGAGTTATTCCGGCTGGGACATGGGCAGTATTTCCGTGCAGAGGAGCGCTTCCAAAGGCACTTCAGGACGTAAATACTAAAATCTGGAGTGAATGGCTGCCTAACTGTAAGGAATACAAACTGGCAGGAAATTACAACCTTGAAGTGTACCTTTCTTCTCCACAGGAAAATCCGGATGATTACTACAGTGAGATATGGGTGCCTGTAGTGAAAAATCAGCAGGAGTAATAAGCTAAGACGGGAAATAAAAATTAACACAATACCTGTATATTCGACAGTTTGAATTATACGGGTATTGTCTTTTTATAATATAATAAATGTGTTATACTTATTATATAATTATATCCGGATAAGTATGAAACTGTAAATTATCATATAAAAATTCAAAATTTTCCTTGATTTTTGTGAAATTGTATGATAAAATCTAAGTAGTATGCTTAAAGATTTAAAGGGGGAATAACATTGAAAAAATTCAAAGCTTTTTTGGGAGCATTGCTTATGCTGACTTCACTTTCAGCAGCATACAGCAGTGCGGAGGTATCTGCAGAGCAGGGACAGCTGGACGGAACATACCTTATAAGAAATGTCAACAGCGGTATTTATCTGAATGTTGCAGGAGGGAATGCGGCAGACGGAGCAAATGTTCAGCAGTCTGATACTGATTACGGCAATGCTGATGATGTGTGGAAACTGGTGTCCGACGGAAACGGATACTATAAAATCTACTCCATGCTTGACGAGGGTTACTGCCTTAACGTGGAAAAGAGCAGTAATCTTTTCGGGGATAACATCTGCATAAGCCGTGATAGCGCTGTGGACGAACAGCTTTACAAGTTTACCGCAAACGCTGACGGCAGTTTCAAGATACTTACAAAATGTTCGGATAATACCCATACAGTCGAGGTAATCAATGCTGAAAAAACTGATGGAGCAAATGTTCAGCAGTGGGAGAATAACGGCGCAAACTGTCAGGACTGGCAGCTTATTCCGGTAAAATATTATAAGTCCGGAGAACTGAGCGAAACTAAGTGTACAGTTACCGGAGAGGAGTTCACACCGGGTGACCTGAACAATGACGGATTAATCAACGCTTTTGACCTGGCAATATCCAAAAAAATTATCCTGTCCGCCAGTGATGATAAGCGTGGAAAATACGCCGGAAATATTGACGGTGACAGTGAATTTACGGTTTCGGATATAAAAAAGCTACAGAATTTCCTTTTAGGCGGAAATGAGGAATTTATAAGAGCAGATTCAGATTTCAGCCGTCTGTATGCGGCAGTTGACGGAGAATTTGAAAATGGTGTTTCTGAAACTACAAATGCCGGTTTTGAAAGTGACGCATATCTTAACCTTGACAATGCAAAGGATATTGAAGCGTCATGGAATGTCAGTGCGGACAGTGACGGAGTTTATGCAGTAACATTCAGATTTGCCAACGGCGGCAGTGCAAACCGCAATCTTGCAATAAATGTAGGAAATAATATTGTTTACTGGGAGGCTGATTTTGAACCAACCGGTGCATGGACGCAGTGGAATGAGGTCACACTTAATCTTCCGCTGAAAAAGGGCGTGAATAAACTCACAATAACATCTCTCACAGATGACGGTGCGCCGAATATTGATAATATTAAGGTTGAACCGACAGACGGTGATATCAGCCCTTCAACTGAAATTTCACCAATAATCGGAATACCGGATAACGGCGGCGGAACTGTTTACGGCGTAGGCAGACAGGTTGAATACCTTGACAGGGGAGTCTGCGCCGCATATACAGGCAGTGGTATGCTGGTATCATGGAGAAGTCTTGCAACTGACAGTGACAACACAACGTTCAAGCTTTATCAGAACGGTACACTTATAAAAGAAATTGCCGCCAGTGAGGCTACAAACTATATGGTAAGCGGAGCGTCGGCAACTGATACATTTACAGTCGATACTTATGTGAATGGTATCCTTACCGAAAAAGGCAATGCCGCTTACGTACTGGGCACAAAGAATTCCGGACAGTCCGGTGCATATACAGATATCGCCCTTAACAAGCCGGCTGACCAGACAATGCCGGACGGCACAACCTGTACATACACGCCGAATGACTGCTCTGTGGGTGACGCAGACGGTGACGGCGAATATGAGATTATAGTAAAATGGGATCCGTCCAACTCACAGGATAACTCAAAGGACGGCTATACCGGAACTGTTTTCCTTGACTGCTACAAGCTTGACGGTACACAGCTCTGGAGAATAGATTTAGGAAAGAATATCCGTGCAGGTGCGCATTATACCCAGTATATGGTATATGATTTCGACTGTGACGGAATATGCGAGGTTATGTGCAAGACCGCTGACGGTACAATCGACGGACAGGGAAATGTTATCGGAGACGGTTCAGCGGATTACAGAACAAGTGCCGGAAGAATACTCTCAGGAAACGAGTATCTGACCTTGTTTGACGGAAAGACAGGCAAGGCGCTTGATACCATTGACTACGAGCCGGGAAGAGGTACTGTTTCCGACTGGGGCGACAACTACGGAAACAGAGTTGACAGATTCTTAGCAGGTGTTGCATATCTTGACGGTCAGACTCCGTCCGCACTTTTCTGCCGTGGCTACTATACAAGAACAGCCATTGCGGCTTATGATGTCAAGGACAAGAAAATCGTAAAGAGATGGTTTTTTGACACCGGAAATGATTCCTTAAATAAATACTATGGACAGGGCAACCATAGCCTTGTTGTAATGGACGTGGACAAAGACGGAAAGGACGAAATTGTTTACGGCTCATGCTGTATTGACGACAACGGAAACGGTCTGTGGAGTACAGGTCTGGGACACGGCGACTGTATGCAGGCAGGTGACCTTATTCCGGAGCGTGAGGGACTTGAGATATTCCAGGTGCATGAAGAGCATTACTGCGCTGAAATTCATGACGCTGCAACAGGTGAAATAATATGGAGCGTTGACGGAACTGATGATGTCGGCAGAGGAATTGCGCTGAATCTTTCAACAGATACTGCCGGAATGGAATTTACAAGCGTTGCAGACGGAAAGGTCTACGCTTACAACACAGCTACAGGCAAGGTTGAGGAAACCGGCTATAACTGGAGCGATAAGATAAAGTGG
>CAMCMW010000235.1 GCA_945876155.1 uncultured Ruminococcus sp.
TGTTCAGGAGTTCGGGAGTTCTCCATAGCTCGCAAATTATTATTTAGCTCCGCAGATAGAGAATTTATATTTGCGTATTCGCCTGAAAGTTTAGAAATTTGAACACTAATATCCGATATTTCAGACTTGAATTGACCGTTATTCATCTGAACGTTTATACTGTTAGCAAGATTATTTCTTGTGTCTTGCATTTTTGCATTCAGTTCTTGAAGTTTTAGTTCCGTATCTTCAATAACAGTTTGGATTCTGCCCATTTGGTCTGTATTCAAATGAACATCAAAAATCCGTTGTAATGCCTGATAATCAGCTCTTAATTGGTTTAGTTGCCTTGACAATACTGATATTTGATTTGTATTTTTGGTTGTGTCTAAACCGTTAAGTTTAATTGAAATATTGCCAATTCTCCGCTGTATATCAAGTAATTGTCGGTAAGCATATGTACCCTGATTTACAACATTGGTAAATGCGTTATTTGTGTTATTTCCGTTTGCAAGATTTACACGGATATTATTTGCAGCATTGATAATTTCGTCCAACTCACGCCTTAATGCAGTTAATCTTTGCAGGGCGTTGGTTGTATCAACATTTACATTAAATTTCTTGTTTTGAAGCTTATTCATTTGCTGCTCAAACTTTGAAGTGTCAAGTTTTGCGGTAATTCTCGCCTCAAAATCGCTCATATATATCACTTCCTTTTACAAAAGAAATAGTCAGCCCGAAGGCTGACTATAAAACCTATATTTTATTTATCTGTTTTACATCTTTATTTGTTGGCGAACATTTTTAGTTAAGTAACTGCATCTCCTTAATCATATATAAATTTAGAGTCTTATTTTATATACACAATATCTTATATAAGAGTCTTATCAAAAATAAGAATAGTATATAATATAAGATATTGTACGAAATGCAGCTCAATATGATGTTGCAGCCAACTGAATTTCTTTATTTTTTCTCTCTAATTGTGCCTGATATTTTTTCAAATACTTATTTAATGCACATACTGGATTCCCTGTATTATTTCCTATTATGGTTTCTTTTCCATTCTTATCCACTAACGAAAAAGAAAAATCAGGTAGCATACATACACTAAGATTCATTTTGTTTGCTAATCTAATTGCATTCTTAACCTTTTTATAGCGGTTAATACTCAGATAGATGTAAGTTCCGTCACTTGCTTTTATAGGACATACTTTATTCGCCGTTTTCTCGTGTGAAACCGTATTTCTTAATTGCGCTTGCTGTTTTTTAGTCATTTTATTTATTCTCTGTGCCGGTATTTTTTTCAGTCCAAATTCTTTTGCAAGTTCATATTGCTCAAATCCACCGATTAAATTAAAAAAATAGTCCAAATATACCGGTATCATTTCTTTGGTTTCTTGATAAAGCACACGGGAATCTTCTAATAATTTTCCATTAACAGTGTAATTTCCAGCTTTAATTTTATCTATACTGATTGGCGGATATTGTTTTTTACTTCGGAAGTGTTTGCCCTTTTTGCCAACCGGTTCACCTATTTTCTTCCAAACCAAAGTGCCATCATGGCGGTACTCAGGATTATATTCTTGTATATTTTTAATCTCTGTTTTCATTCTCAATCTTCTCCTTGTTGTTAATAATTTTTATTTGGCAGAATGGAATAATATCATTGTAAAAATATGCTTTTGATTTTTCAGGAAGGTCAATATTGTCACCAATATATTCTAAAACCAACGTTCTGAATTGATATGGTGTAATTTTTTCCTCATAACAATCATCTAAAACATCTAATATTTTGAAATAATGAACTGATGGGATAACATGATAATCTTTTTTTGGTAGCAGAAGAAAGCCAGCTGATATACGCATAATATATTGACCCGTCCTAATGCCTTTTGCTACTTTTATGCCTGTACTAACATATGTTTTTAACGTTTCATTCATAGTCATGCTTCGTACTCCATGTAACTTCCATTATTTGAAAATCTGATTTTTATAGGCAAACATTTGTATATAAAATCTTGCATTTGCTTTTTTTGTTCCTCATCCGTATCTGTTCCCCAATGACGAATGGTATACAGTTTATTTTCATTATCAACGTGCGACATCCAATATATAGAACCACATTTAAGCATTCCGATGTCAAAATCTTCATACCTTATTGAATCTTGACCACCGTTAATAAATGTCGCCTTATTGCCATCATGTAAAAATTCAATAATATGTTTAGGTAATTTATTTTTGTCTTTTTCTATATGTGTTTTGATTTCCATTTCAACCTCCAGATTTATTAAAATCTTGTATAGTCCTGTATGCTATAGGCATTTACAATCAGAAACCAACACAGAAACAAACCTATATCAGACAGGGACAAAGTTATTGATAAATAACTGCGTCAGTTCTATGTGACTTTAATTAAACTTGACAGAGGAAATATACATTTCCTTGTCCATATTTTCAACGCTCAATTTATTATTTCTATGTTGGTTTTTCTTTTGCCACTTATGAAAATATGATATTCTTTAATGGTAAATCCATTAAATTTTCTTTGAATAAGAATATATATCTCAGACGTCCCATATTAGCTCTAAATGCTCAAAATAGGAGGATAATTTGCGATTCCGTACATTCAAGATAATCCGATACTATTTTCAGATTGAATGTTAATAACTTACCCTACATTGAGTAGTTAAACAAATTTAAGACATTTTTTTAAAATTCAAGATAATCCGTACAGCTTAAATGCCTATCACTCACATTTTGTAAATGCTCCAAGAACTTCAACTTTCTTATAATCTGAACCGGAATATATGATTCTGGGATTTACAAAAATCCTAATATGTTCTGCATCTGCTTCATTCATAACAAATGTAAGAAAATATTCTCTCTGGTTGTTTATTTCAAAAGTAATCTGGCGATATAGTTTCAATAGCTTTTTATAGTCACCGGCATTATATCCAATAAATCCGCAAAACTCAGCCACAGTCAACGGCTTTATATTATCTAATACTTTTTCTTCTGGATTCCAGCAAATAATATTATACTCAAAATTTATGAACGGAAGGATTTGATATACATATCCTAAATGCCTATGTCTTGTTGGTTTTGTTTCAAGATAGACTTTTCTTATTGCATCAATATAGAACCTTTGATATGATTTCTTACTGTCGGTAATTGTACCTCTTGTAATATCATCGCTTATTAGTTTGAGTCCATCTACATCCTCAATAATATATTGCGGATTTACTTCTTTCCAAAATCTGAATGTAGTACCCGTTGATAATCTTAAAACTTCTTGCAAATCACTTTTTTTCATATGTTTCCGCTGAGTTAGCATAAAGTTTTTATTGTAGTCAAGATAAGTGCATAGGTAAATAAGCCTTGCTGCTGTTTCCGCAGACAATTTGCCAAGTTTATGCTCACATAGCACAAAATAAAAATATCCAAGTTCATCCATCATTTTTCGTCTAAAGAATGTCTTAGCTTCGTGTGCTTTAAACTCTTTATAAGCCTTTTGCTGTTCAGGCGTTCGCACTGTAGTCCCTACAGGAACAGTTATTGTTATAGCATCCGTTACTTCTCCTGTATTCATATTAACCGCAAGCTCTTTTCCGTTTTCATCAGTGAAATAATCATAACCATACATAATTAGAACACCCCCATTAGTTTAAAAACTTCTTCTGAAGGCTCCCACATCTTAATTAGTCCAAGTTCGCAACGATTAGCCCACTTTTCCATTGCCGCAAGTATTCTTTCTGGTATAAATCCGGCTTTTCTTTCTTTTGCAACTATTTTTCTTATGTAATTTGCTCTTTTGCTACGTCCGGCTTGTAATGCTTCAACATAGGAATTGCAAATATAATCTTTAGATTTTTCTTCATCAAAGCAAAATGCAGCAGCAGGAACGATATAATACTTTTCGCCGTTTGCTCGTGATTTTTCTCGAATACAATAACACAAGCCCGATTTTGAGTCATTACAAGTGAACGCATTGTTTATATAGGTAGGGACAA
>CAMCMW010000236.1 GCA_945876155.1 uncultured Ruminococcus sp.
CCCACACGGACAGGTCGGTGACCCGACAGGACAATTCGTTGTTAGTTGTATGGTAAATGTTTTTTTGAGGCACGACCGCCCGGTGACCCGGGAGGACAATTCGTTGTTAGTTTTGTGGTATCGCTTTGTTTCAGACACGACCGCCTGGTGACCCGGGAGGACATATTCGTTGTTCATTTTATGGTGAACTTTTTCTTGTGACACGACCGGCGGCTGAATGGGGAATTTTGCGGTGTTGTTTTGTTTCTGGCTGGACGGTTTATCCTGTAGGGGCTGGCGCCCTCGACAGCCCGTGATTTTTTGTTATGTTAACCGGTCGAGATGTATACAAAAATAAACCGTCAACGTGAGAAACGAATTGTCCTCCCGGGGTCACCCGGGCGGGACGTCGTGGGCAACCTCCCCTACAAAAATCTGTATTTTGCAAAAGTTGATTTCTGTTCATATAACAGGAATTTGCTTGACAGCTTAAAAATGATATGATATACTTTAAAAAGGTATATTGAAATATTTTTGAATGGAGCGTATAAAAATGAGTACCAATATTTTTCCGCTGCCGTTTTCAACACATCTGATTTTTGTGGCGGTTGCGTTTGTTTTTTTCCTTATCCAGTTTATAAGAACAAAGTATAAGTATGAAATCATAATGGCGGCGGCGGTTGCTGTTACTATGCTTATCTATGCCAAGGATACCAAAATGTGGTTCTACAGTATAGGCATACTGGAATTTGGTCTGATTATTCTTGCTCTCGTTTTCTCAATTGTGGAAAAAAGGAGCAGAAAAGAACTCGCTGAGGAAACCGGTGTGGAAACAAAAGCAGATACAGAAGGCGAAGAGTAATGAAAATATGTATTCTCGACTGGACTACTGTCACATCTGGTGACATTGATGCGGATATATTCAGTCAGTTCGGAAAAGTGAGATGCTATCCGCTGACTGATAACGAAAAAGCCGCTGAGTATATCAGGGACGCTGATATGGTGCTTTGCAACAAGGTGCTTATCACCCGTGAGGTCATGGACAAATGCCCAAATATAAAGTACATAGGGCTTTTTGCCACCGGATTCAACAATATTGATATCAGAGCGGCGGCAGAAAAGGGGATAACCGTCTGCAATGCCGGGGAGTACTCCACCAACGCTGTGGCACAGCAGACCTTTGCGTACATACTGGAGCATTTCAGCAGGATTTCGGAGTATGACAGCTTTGTAAAAAACGGCGGCTGGATATCTTCAAAGACCTTTTCAAAATTTCCCATAAAGACACAGGAAATTGCCGGAAAAACTCTTGCTGTGGTGGGGTTCGGAAGTATCGGCAGAAAGGTGGCACAGATAGCGTCTGCATTCGGCATGAACGTTATTGTCAACACCAGAACAAAGCCGGAAAACTGTGAGTACGAACTGGTTTCACTGGAAGAGGCTTTCTCCCGTGCAGACGTGCTGACCATACACTGTCCGCTGACTGAACAGACGGAGGGTATGGTAAACAGCCATAACCTTTCACTTATGAAAAAGGGCGCACTTCTTATAAATACCGCAAGGGGCGGTATCGTCAACGAAAACGAGCTTGCACAGGCTCTCAACAGCGGACAAATCTATGCGGCGCTTGACGTGTTAAGACAGGAGCCGATGTCGGAGGAAACACCGCTGAAAACAGCTCAGAACTGTGTTATAACTCCCCATACCGCATGGGCGCCCCTTGAAACAAGACTGCGGCTTATTGATATAGTATGTGAAAATATCAGAGCGTACCTTAACGGAACACCACAGAATAAAGTAAACTGACATCAGAGGCTGAATAGAAATGATAAACATATCAGATAAAAAAAGAATCGTTATAAAGCTTGGCACGTCAACTCTTACCCACAAGACCGGCAGGCTTAATATCAGAAGAATGACTAACCTTATAAAGGTAATGGCTGACCTGCAGAATTCCGGCAAGGAGCTTATTATAGTTTCCTCCGGTGCGGTGGGACTGGGAGTAGGCAAGCTGGGACTTCGTGAAAGACCGTCTGACACCCCTACAAAACAGGCGGCGGCAGCTGTGGGACAGTGCGAGCTGATGTACCTTTATGACGACCTGTTTGACGATTACGGCATACCAGTGGCACAGATACTGCTGACAAATACCATCATTGAAAATGAGCGCAGAAAGAATGTTGAGAACACATTTGAAAGACTTATTTCAATGGGCGTTATCCCTATCGTAAACGAAAATGACGCTGTTGCCATTGACGAGCTGGAACTTGAAATCGGTGAAAATGATTCACTGTCGGCAATAGTTGCAAAAATCGCAAAAGCAGACCTGCTCATAATCCTTTCGGATATCGACGGACTGTATGACAGTGACCCTCACAAGAACCCCGACGCAAGGCTTATTCCGGTGGTAACGGAAATAGACAGCCACATTGAGGAAATTGCCGGGGGAGCAGGTAGTGCGCTGGGCAAGGGCGGTATGATTACAAAGATAAACGCCGCTAAAATTGCCAATGACGCAGGAATCGACATGATAATTATGAACGGAGACAATCCGGATAAGCTTTACGACCTGTTTGACAACAGCCAGACAGGAACAGTATTTATCGCACACTGACGGAGGTGCTGAAAATGACTTACATAGAAACTCTCGGACAGAAAGCAAAAGCGGCTGAGCCTTTTATTGCTTCTGCCATGACAAGCGTAAAAAATAATGCTCTGTACAAGATTGCAGACGCTCTTATAGAAAAAACTCCTCTTATTATTGAGCAGAACAGGCTTGACCTTGAAAACGCAGTAAAAAACAATATGTCAAAGGCAATGCAGGACAGGCTTATGCTTGACGCTGACAGAATAAAGGGTATTGCTGACGCAGTTCTGACACTTGCTGAGGCTGAGGATATTATCGGTTCGATAGACTGCGGCTTTGTGCGCCCTAACGGACTGAAAATCTGCAAAACAAGAGTACCGCTGGGTGTTATCGGAATTATTTTTGAGTCACGCCCGAATGTTACCGTTGACGCCGCAACTCTCTGCCTTAAAGCCGGAAACGCCGTTATTTTAAGAGGCGGCAAGGAGGCTATAAACTCAAACAAGTGCCTTGCGGAGGTTATGAGAGAGGCAGTGAAGTCCGCCGGACTGCCGGAGGATATAATTCAGCTGGTTGAGGACACTTCAAGGGAAACTGCGGCTGAGCTTATGAAACTGAATGACTATCTGGACGTTCTTATCCCGAGAGGGGGCGCAGGACTTATCCAGGCGGTTGTGAAACAGGCAACAGTTCCGGTCATTGAAACTGGTACCGGAAACTGCCATGTTTACGTTGATGATTCAGCTGATATCGACATGGCGGCGGATATCGTTGACAACGGCAAGACACAGAGACCGTCTGTCTGCAACGCCGTTGAAAGCCTGCTTGTACACAAGGATATTGCGCAAAAGGCACTGCCGGTTATAAAGGCAAAGCTTGACGGACACAATGTTGAGATAAGAGGCTGTGAGAGAACAGCGGCAATACTGGGCGACTGCGTAAAGCCGGCAACTGACGATGACTACGGTACAGAATTTCTTGATTACATCATTTCCGTCAAGGTTGTGGATTCAGTTGACGAGGCTATTTCCCACATTGCAAAGTACGGAACAGGACATTCCGAGGCGATAGTTACAAAGAGCCTTGAAAACGCAGAGAAATTCCAGAAGATGGTGGACGCTGCGGCAGTATACGTAAATGCCTCAACTCGTTTTACAGACGGCGGTGTGTTCGGTTTCGGCGCTGAGATTGGAATTTCTACCCAGAAACTCCACGCAAGAGGTCCTATGGGACTGCGTGAGCTGACAACAGTAAAATACCTTATCAACGGAAACGGTCAGATAAGATAAAGTACACATAAAAACTGGAGGTGGTTTCGGTGGATATACTTGATGAAATTGATGCAGCCCTCCACGAAAAAAGGAGTAAATGGAACTATACGCCTATGAGAGAAAAAAGTGAAACAGACGCTATAATTGATGAACT
>CAMCMW010000237.1 GCA_945876155.1 uncultured Ruminococcus sp.
TGTTGGAAATGATTGCACCGTATTCCGGTGAACCGAGGTAGTTTACCCATGGTGCCGGAGTATCCGGTCTTGTAATAACGTATTCCTTGTTTTTAAGGTCAAAGTAACCGTAGTTCATTTAAAATCTCCTTAAAGCATAATATTCTTTTTCGCATAAAGCTACTTCTATGATAACATTTAAATGAACATATTTCAAGGGGGTAGGAAGAAAAAAATCAGGAAAATTTTGCACAGAATTTATAAAATTAATTTGTCTGACATGAATGTGTCGGTTTATTGACATTAACACGCTGATATGTTAAAATAAAATAAAAATGATATGGAGGTTTCTATGAAAAAGAAATTCAAAAAATTGTCAGTACTTGTCTCAGCTGTACTGTGTGTTTCAAGCCTTGGAATGACTGCCGGAGCGTATGACGAAACTGCCAACCTGCCTGATGAACTGGAAGTCGTCGACGACACTGAAAACCAGTGTGTGTACGACGGAATTTACTACGGTTTTGAAGGATATTCCGCATATATCTATGATGCTGACCCCGATATTACCCGTGCAGAAATTCCGGATATGGTCGAGGGTTATCCTGTAACCAAGATAACCGCCTATGCCTTTTCAGCCTGTGAAAAACTCGAAGAAATCACAGTACCAAGCTGCCTCAGTTATATAGACGTAGGCGCTTTTGACAATACCTCATGGTATAAGTCCCAGCCGGACGGTCCTGTTTACATAGGAAACGTGCTTTATGATTATAAGGGGGATATTCCGGAAAATACCAGTGTTGCAGTAAGGGAAGGAACAATTTCCATTTCTCCTTATGCCTTTGCAGGGGAGATGAACACGGAAACCTACGAAGTTGCGGAAACAACTGGTCTTGTATCAGTTAAGCTGCCGGAGATTATTGAACTTATCGGCTACAGCGCATTTGAGTCATGTACCGGACTTGAAAATATAACAGTACCGGACAACAAGACCATAATTATTGAGTATGACGCATTTAAAAATACCGCATGGTATAATAACCAACCGGACGGTCCTGTTTATGCAGGTTCGGTTCTTTACAGATATAAGGGAAAAATGCCGGAAAACACTGAACTTGTTCTCAGGGAAGATACAAAAGTTATTTGCCCGGCTGCTTTTTATCCCGATCAGGACGACAGTTCTGATGAGGAAATCGCCAACACAGGTCTTAAAAGCATAACCTTGCCGGAGGGACTTGAATACATAGGTGATGGTGCTTTTCAGTCCTGTCAGTCACTTGCTGAAATTTCTATTCCGGACAGAGTTTCAGTAATAGGTAACGGAGCATTCTTTAACTGTACTTCTCTTTCTTCCGTGAAACTGCCTAAGAATATCGGCGAAATAGGAATGGCACAGTTTGCACTTTGCGAATCTCTCAAAACTATTGAGCTGCCGGAAAACGTTGGAAATATCGGAGATATTGCGTTTCTGGGAGCAGGACTGACTGACGTTGAAATTCCTCCCTATGTTTATTATATAGGCAGCGGAGCATTTTACTGCCCTTCACTTAAAAATATTACAATACCGAATCCAAGATGTATAATTGAAGATGAAAGCTCAGTTTCAAACTATATGGACGATGAGGGTACAACGTATTATTACGGTACAATAAAGGGATATGCAAATTCCTATGCTGATATTTATGCTCAGAAATTCGGATATAACTTTGAGAACACTCTGGGGGTTATCGGTGACATCAGCGGAAATGAAAAGATAGACCTTTATGACGCTGTAAGAATATGTGAATATATCATGAATATGAGAACGTTTGATGACAATATGCTTATGATTGCAGACTATAATCTGGACTATGAAGTCAACCTTTATGATGTAATTGCTATTGCTACTGAACTTCTTCCGAAATAAAAATCCGGGTGACAAATCCATATACAACTAACCCTCTGAAATTTATCAGGGGGTTAGTTCAGCTTGTCTAAAAAGTTATATTAAATCCGCCGAACGGCGAAATAAAAGTTTCGCTCAAGCCTTTTCAAAGGCTTGCGGGGTGCATGGGGCAGAGCCCCTGCTCGCCCTCCGCAGAGGGCGAAATTCCTTGCCTGAGAAGCGCTCCGCAAGGGGTGAATTTTCAGCCAAAGGCTGAAAAGAGGGGACGCCCTGCAAGAGAGGGCGTCCCCTTATTTTGTACTGTCTGAACCCTCTTAAATTTATCAGAGGGTTAGTTTTTTCGCCTGTCGGCGGTCATTCAATGCGCTGACGCTGTTGAATGATAAAAGCCGCCGTGAATAAATTGGATTTTGGTTAGCTGATTTGTTCCGTTAGTATGATTGGTTTTGCCTTCTATGAACGGCGGCTTTTTGGGAGATTTCGCTCACTGCGGTGAGCGACAAGGGGCTTTGCCCCCGTTGACCCCCACAGCCTTTGAAAAGGCTGGCGAAACTTTTATATCGCCGTTCGGCGGGCTTAGCTTGACGTTTCACCCGGCTTTACTCCCTGTTAAAATCAGCAAGTTCCAGTCCTTCATTTTTATCAAGCGCCCAGTTTATATTCCATTCGCTTGAAAACAGTAAAAGGAAATTGTCCTTAAAGTCCTGCACCAGCTTTGTATCAGAACTTATCACAAGGTCTTTCGGCTCAACAGGGCTTTTGTCTATCCATCTGATATAGGAATAGGGTAGCGGTTCACGGATAATCTCAACGTTATACTCGTTCTTCATGCGGTACTCGAAAACCTCGAACTGCAAAACGCCCACAACGCCTACTATAACCTCTTCCATACCAGTAAACGGTTCCTTGAAAATCTGGATAGCACCCTCCTGTGCAATCTGTTCAGTACCCTTTACAAACTGCTTTCTTTTAAGGGTGTCCTTGTGTCTGATTCTTGCGAAATGCTCCGGCGCAAAGGTCGGGATTCCCTCGAATGTTACCTTTTTCTTAGGACTGCAAACCGTGTCACCGATAGAAAAGATACCCGGGTCGAACACACCGATAATATCTCCGGCATAGGCACTTTCGATTATCTCTCTGTCCTGCGCCATCATCTGCTGAGGCTGTGAAAGGCGCATTTTCTTTCCGCTCTGTACGTGCAGTACTTCCATATCACGCTCAAATTTTCCCGAACAGATTCTCATAAAGGTAAGTCTGTCCCTGTGCGCCTTGTTCATGTTCGCCTGGATCTTGAATACGAATGCGGAAAATTCCTCGTCAAAAGGCTCTGCTGTACCCTCAACGCACTGTCTTGCGAGAGGCGGTGTGGTCATTTCAAGGAAGCTTTCCAGGAACGGTTCAACGCCGAAATTGGTAAGCGCCGAACCAAAAAATACCGGCGAAAGCTTACCATTTCTTACAAGTTCCATGTCAAATTCCTCGCTTGCACCGTCAAGCAGTTCTATGTCCTCAAGGAGAGTTTCACGGTGGTCTGCACCGATAAGGTCGTCAAGGGAGCTGTCGTTTAAGTCCACTTCCACAGCGTCCGCCTGTTTGCTGTTGCCGTTGGCGGAAAAGCTGATTATATGCTTTGACTCACGGTCGTAAACACCCTTGAACTCCTTGCCCGAACCGATAGGCCAGTTGACAGGATAGGTCTTGATTCCCAGTTCTTCCTCAATCTGTTCAAGCAGGTCGAAAGGATTTCTTGATTCACGATCCATTTTGTTGATAAATGTGAAAATCGGTATGTTCCTCATAACGCATACCTTGAAAAGCTTTCTTGTCTGGTTTTCAACACCCTTTGAGGCGTCAATTACCATAACTGCTGAATCCGCAGCCATAAGAGTACGGTAAGTATCTTCCGAGAAGTCCTGATGTCCCGGAGTGTCAAGAATATTTATGCAGAAACCGTTATACTGAAACTGAAGTACCGACGAGGTAACGGAAATACCTCTCTGCTTTTCAATTTCCATCCAGTCGGAAACGGCGTGTCTGTCTGACTTTTTGCCCTTTACCGCACCAGCCTGATTGATTGCACCTCCGTAAAGGAGCAGTTTTTCAGTAAGGGTGGTTTTACCGG
>CAMCMW010000238.1 GCA_945876155.1 uncultured Ruminococcus sp.
ATGCCAGTCCTTGAACCGGTGCTGACCTACCGGATAGAGCTGAAAGACGGTACACCGGAGCATATAGCAGTGGCAAAACTGAGAAAGCTTGAAGAGGAAGAACCCCAGCTGCACATCATCTGGAACGAACAGCACAGGGAGATACACGCCCAGATTATGGGTGAGATACAGCTGGAGATACTGAGGAGCATTATTTCTGAGCGGTTCGGCATGGAGGTGGAGTTCAGGCAGGGGAGCATTGCCTATAAGGAAACCATTGCCGCACCTGTTGAGGGCGTTGGTCACTACGAACCGTTAAAACACTACGCAGAAGTACACCTTATCCTTGAACCCCTTGACCGTGGCAGCGGACTGAAATTTGACACCGACTGCCGTGAGGACGCTCTCGACAAAAACTGGCAGAGACTTATCCTCACTCACCTTGAAGAAAAGGCTCATGCCGGAGTGCTGACCGGTTCGCCCATCACGGATATGAAAATCACCCTTGCCGCCGGAAAGGCACACCAGAAACACACCGAGGGGGCGATTTCCGTCAGGCGACCTACAGGGCAGTAAGACAGGGACTGAGAAGTGCGGAAAGCGTTCTCCTTGAACCGTGGTATAATTTCCGGCTTGAAATTCCGGCTGAGAATATCGGCAGGGCAATGTCCGATTTGCAGAGAATGAATGCAGACTACGAACCGGCTGATTCTGACGGTCAGACAGCGGTAATTACTGGCAGTGCGCCTGTTGCGGAAATTGGCGGGTACCAGTCGGACATAAACTCCTACACCCACGGCAGAGGACGCTTTGTCTGTTCACTCAAAGGCTATGAGCCGTGCCGGAATGCTGAGGAGATAATTGAGAAAATCGGCTACAACTGCGACAGTGACGTTGAAAACACTGCGGATTCAGTTTTCTGTTCTCATGGGGCTGGATTTGTGGTGAAGTGGGACGAAGTGAAAAATTATATGCACCTTGAAAGCGTACTGAAACCCGAAAAGTCGGAAGACACTCCCGAAGAAAATCACAGGCGTGCCGAAAGCTACTGTTCACGGCTTGCCACAGACAAGGAGCTTATGGAGATTTTCGAGCGCACCTACGGCAGGATAAACCGTGAGCCGAGAGATGCCTTTAAGAAGAAAATACGCCGTGAGCCTTTGAATACCGCAAAGGTCAGACCGCTGCCGAAAGGTCCGGAATATCTGCTTGTGGACGGCTACAACATCATTCACGCATGGGATAATCTCAGCAAAACTGCAAAGGATAATCTTGACCTTGCAAGGAGTCAGCTGATAAATACCCTGTGCAATTATCAGGCGTTCAGACAGTGTGAGCTGATACTGGTGTTTGATGCGTACAAGGTCAGCGGAAGTCCGGGAGAGGTGGAGAAGTACCACAATATCAATATTGTCTACACAAAAGAGGCTGAAACTGCGGATATGTACATTCAGAAGATAACCAATGAACTGGGTAAGGAACATAAAGTCCGTGTGGCGACTTCGGACGGTGCGGAACAGCTTATTATACTGGGAAACGGCGCTTACAGGGGTTCAGCGTCGGAGTTTTACGAGGAAGTCAAAGCGGTGGAACGTGCCATAAGAGAGTACATTGACAACTGAACGGAGGTACTATGGAAAATCAGATGATAGAAAAGGAAAGCGAGTACAGGGCAGTCCTCATAAGTGCGGACACTGGCGAATTTGATGCGGAGCTTTCCATAAAAGAACTGGAAGAACTGGCGCAGACTGCCGGAGTTGAAACGGTTTTTTACTCGATTCAGAAAAGACCGGCTTATGACAGTGCCACCTGTGTTGGTGCAGGCAGACTGGAGGAAATAGCGGAGAACGTGAAAAGCATGGACGTAAACCTTGCCATTTTCGACTGCGAGCTGACCGCCAACCAGACCAGAAACATTGAAAATATCCTTGATGTGCAGGTCATTGACCGCACCACTCTTATCCTTGACATTTTCGCCCAGAGAGCGCTTACAAAAGAGGGAAGAATACAGGTGGAGCTTGCCCAGAACAAGTACAGGCTTGCCCACCTTGCCGGACGGGGTGTTGAAATGTCAAGGCTTGGGGGCGGTATCGGTACAAGAGGGCCGGGCGAATCAAAGCTTGAAACGGACAGACGTCACATCAGAACACGAATCGAGACCCTTACAGAACAGCTGAAAAAACTTGAAAAGCGCAGAGAACTTCACCGTGCAAGGCGAAAAAAGGACAACATTCTGACCGGTGCGATAGTAGGGTACACAAACGTGGGGAAGTCAACATTGCTCAATGCCCTGACTGACGCCGGAGTACTTGCGGAAAACAAGCTTTTTGCAACCCTTGATATCACGTCAAGAATGCTGGAACTGCCGGACGGAAGAAGTATCATGCTTGTGGATACAGTCGGACTGATACGCAGACTGCCTCACCAGCTTGTGGAGGCGTTCAAGAGTACCCTTGAAGAGGCGGCAAGCGCTGATATAATCATAAACATCATAGACATAAGCGCTGAGGACGGTCTTGAACAGGCGGACGTCACCGACTCTCTGCTCAACGACTTAGGCTGTGCCGACATACCGAAAATACGAGTTTTCAACAAGGCGGACAAACTGGAAAACGCTGAAAACATTCCCCATGACAACAAGACAGTCATAATCTCAGCGAAGAATAAGACAGGCTTTGATTCACTGCTTGAATGTATCGCAAAAAATCTGCCCGAAACAGCAGTGCGCCGGAAATTCCTTATCCCCTATGACAAAACCGCAGTTGTGGGGGCAATACGCAATGAGGGAAAGATTTTCTCTGAGGAGTATACGCCGGAGGGTACGCTGATTGACGCTCTTGTTGATGTGAAACAGCTTTATCTTGTGGAGGGGTATGCGATTGATGCTTAAAGGTTTCACAGTCAGCTATGCCCGCCGAACGGCGAATTAAAAGTTTCGCCAGCCTTTTCAAAGGCTGTGGGGGTCAATGGGGGCAAAGCCCCCTTGTCGCTGTCCGCAGACAGCGAAACTCTCTAAAGCCGCCGCTTAAAGAAGGTAAAACCAGTAAAACTTTCAGCAAAAGTACGCTATGCAAAAAGACACCTATCCACGGCGGCTTTATTCATTTAAGAGCGCAGCGATTTAAATGAACCGCCGTAAGGCGGCGAAAAACTAAAGGTGCAAATCAAGTGCAATCTAAAGAGTATAAACAAACGACCCTCTGGAAAATTCTTGGAGGGTTACTTTTCTCGTTACGTCAGTTTTTTCCGCCTACAGGCGGTCATTCAATACGCTGGCGCTGTTGAATGAAAAAGCCGTCGTGGATAAATTGGGTTTTGGTTAGCTGACTTGTGTTGTAAAGTCAACATGTTTTTGGATAAAGAACACAGCGGCTTTTGGGAGAGTTTCGCTCACTGCGGTGAGCGACCAAGGGCTTTGCCCTTTGGAAACCCACAGCCTTTGAAAAGGCTGGCGAAACTTTTATCTCGCCATTCGGCGGGGTTAATGGACTGTGAATCTTTGGTATAAAGTGCGTTTTCCCTTAAATTAAATAAAGTTTAAGGCAATAATTTCTTTTATTTTGTTACAGCAACTTTACAATCTGCAGAAAATGTAGTATAATATAAAGAGTGCTTTACTGTATTTTCAGCCGGAATACAGGAAAAAAATTATACAGGCTGAGAATGGAGCTTTAATATGAATTATTCTCCAAAAGAAATATTAAGTTTTGTGGAAGAAAATGACGTTAAGTTTATCAGACTGACATTTACTGACATTTACGGTCAGCTTAAAAATATCGCAATTATGCCCGACCAGCTTTCACACGCCTTTGAACACGGTATTGCATTTGACGCAACTACCCTTGCAGGCTGTCATTCCGACCTCTTGCTTTTCCCGGATATATCAACTCTTTCGGTACTGCCGTGGCGTCCGAAGTCGGGAAGAGTTATCAGATTTTTCTGCAATATCAGATGTAATGACGGTACAACGTATAAGGGTGACCTGA
>CAMCMW010000239.1 GCA_945876155.1 uncultured Ruminococcus sp.
GGGAGCCATTTAATCCGAATTCTTTTTAGAGTTCGGATTTTTTGTTGTGTGTAAACCAGATAAAATAAAAATGACCGCCAGTTAGAGCGGTCATAAGGACAAGTTATATAATATTACCATTTTTTCTTGTCACATTCAGCAAATACGTTTATTTTTACACAGGTTTCATTATCATCATCGTCATGTCTCTCCTGATACTCGCAGGAAGCAGACTCATCATGATGTGAACATCTATTGCATTCAACATAAATGTTAAGTTCAACACAGTTTGATTTTTTCTCTTTCATACTTTTCACCTCCTTCTCAATATACTATGAAACTGATTCAGAATTGGTTCATAAAAATTGCATACATAGAAAAAAAGTGATATAATATTAATGAAAGACATTTTTTGCTGAGTATTGCACAGAAAAGAGGAAGTATATTTATGCCGAATGAAAAAATATTGGAGGAAGCCGGACAAATTAATGATACGATTCTTCAGGAGAGGAGAACCCTGCATCAGAATCCGGAAACAGGTTTTGATTTGGAAAATACGGTTTCTTTTGTGAAAAAAGAACTTTCAGATATGGGTATCACGCCTGCCGACTGCGGAAAAAAAGGCATTACTGCCATAATAGGAGGAAAAAAGCATGGAAAAGTCTTTATGCTGAGAGCTGACATGGATGCTCTGCCAATTGAGGAGCAATCGGACGTTGACTTTGCCTCAAAAAACGGGAAAATGCACGCCTGCGGTCACGATATGCACACAGCTATGCTGCTTGGTGCTGCGAGACTGCTTAAATCCCATGAGGACGAGATAAATGGTACTGTAAAGCTGATGTTTCAGCCGGCAGAGGAAATTTTTGAAGGTTCCCAGAATATGATAAATTCCGGACTGCTTGAAAATCCAAATGTGGACGCCGCACTGATGATACACGTTATGGCTGGAATGCCTTTTCCGGCTGGTACTGTTGTTATTTCTGCGCCTGGAGTAAGCGCTCCGGCGGCTGATTATTTTGAAATAAAGGTAGTGGGAAAAGGCTGTCACGGTTCTATGCCCAACACTGGTGTTGACCCTCTTACCGCAGCGGCTCATATCCTTATAAATTTGCAGGAGATACACGCAAGAGAACTGGCTATGGGGGAACGTGCGGTTCTGACTATCGGTACAATGAATGCCGGAACTGCCTCAAACGTCATTCCAGACACTGTAACAATGGGAGGAAGTATCCGCACATTTGACGAGGAAACACGTACCTTTATAAAAACGAGAATTACTGAAATTGCTGAAATGACTGCCTCAGCTTTCCGGGCAAAAGCGGAAGTAACCTTTGGCAGCGGCTGTCCCACGCTTGTCAATGATAAAAATTTGTCTGAGTGTGCTGAAAAGTATGTCAAGGAACTGCTTGGGAAGGACAGGGCATTTTCCGTGGCTGAACTGAATGCTATGGGAGGCGGAGGAAATTCCTCTAAGTCTGCCGGTTCTGAGGACTTTGCTTACGTCAGCCACAAAGTACCGTCAATTATGCTGGCACTTGCAGCCGGACAACCCGAAAAGGGCTACTGCTATCCCCAGCACCACCCTATGGTAAAGTTTGACGAGAGCGTTCTTTCGGTCGGCAGTGCTGTTTATGCCTACACAGCAATGCGCTGGCTTGAAGAATCTGCAAAATGAGCTACAGGATAGATAGGGTATATTTCGATCCGAAAGCACTTTCTTTCAATAAATGTTATTAAAAAAATGCTCTTGAGGTTTTCTGAATTCGTTTAAAGTGTATTTAAATTATTCTGACGATAAAAAGTAATTATTCTCCAGCTCTTTTTTGGGAATAAATTCAGCCTTTACTACCTCAAAATTATTTCCCTGAATATTGTATTTCAGGAAACATTCAGCATCACCGATATGGTTTGAATGTCCTCCAATTGATAAATATTGCAAACATGCAATCTCATAAACACCATCGCCGTCTATATCTTCAGGAATAAATTCACGGAAATTATCACTTAAAACAGTTTCATTGCACAGCGGCTCCCCATTTTCATCAAAATACGCCGGACAATATTTACTGTTGTCAGCCAAACTAAACGTTTTTATATAGCCCGTGAAATTGTTCCTTATTTCTAATTGACAGCCGCTTTTCAATTCCGCTAAAAAACCGGTGTCAAATTTATTCATACTGCCTGAACTGAAAATTGTTTCAACATTTCCGGCAGTGATTGTAAAAATGCTTGAATCATATTGACCGGCTCCGCCTGACATTCCTTTGGTTTGCTGAACAACAATTTCGTCAATACTATCACCGTCAATATCACATACGAAAATTGTATCTCCAAAACTCCCGCCAAGGTCTTTAATAATGGTATCGGTTTCCAAATCCACTTTTAAATAAGCCTGATGATAAATATTGTCATTATATCTGTCATAATCGCAAATTATACTTGCCGAAAAATTTTTATTTTCACTGCCATATTTATCTGTGGTAATGCTTCTTATCGCAGGAAAATCCGTTTGACTGCTTAATAAAACTAACATTGCAGATGTCAAAGCCAATATTCTTGTCATTTTGTACTCCAATCATCTGTAAAAAAATATACTCTCCACAGGTTATGATTTCAGAAAGCGGGATCCGATATTAGCTCACGTACCTGTCATGTTATTGTGAAATATAATATAAAGTCGAGCAATAAAAAAACCGGATTCCAAAAACGAAATCCGGAATGTCCTGCCGGGGTCACCCGGTTGGTACGCCTGACTGGAATCGAACCAGCGCACACGGCGTCGGAGGCCGATGCTCTATCCGCTGAGCTACAGGCGCATAAAAATTTTTATAACCCTCTTAAAATTATACCAGATTATCTTGAAATTTTCAAGTGTTTGTGGTATAATATAAAAGAATTTTTTAATGCACTTATTTTATTTAAATAAATTGCATATTCTTTATTACTAAGCGCAAATTGGTAATATGTTTTTGACATGGAGATGACGTATTGAAAGAAAATTATATTTATATTCTCGTCAGTCAGACAGGAACGAACATTGCTAAAATACTTAAACTTTTTACAAGAAAGCCGTATAATCACGTTTCTGTTGCCTGTGAGGAAAGTCTTGATGAGATGTATAGCTTTTGCAGGAACAGTCCTGAAAGACCGCTGCCTGCAACGTTCAATAAAGAAGTAATAGGGAAGGGGACTCTTGGAAAGTTTAATCTGATTCCCTGTGAGCTTTACAGGATACCTGTAACAGAAGAACAGAAAAAGCGTTTTTCGGAAAATCTTGAATATTTCAAAAAGAACCGTGAGTGCTTTTCGTATAACTGCATAGGTCTTGGATTTATTTTTTTCAATATTGCATTTATACGCAAAAATAAATTTGTCTGTTCACAGTTTGTAGGGTATATACTTGAAAAATCCGGTATCGAATCCGGAATTAAAAAGCCCTTTTGTTTGCAGACTCCGGAGGATTTCCGTCATATCCCCAATGCAGAACTGATTTACAGAGGAAACCTTAACAACTATCCCGAATATTCAGATTTTATTTCAAAACTTCTTGAACAATTTCCTGTCCGGTCTGCATAAAAATTGCCGCAGCGATTCTGATTTTTACCGGGATAAGCGAGCCTATTGTTTTAGCGGTAGTGCTTTTGTCAGTTGTTTCAGAGGAAATGTAAAAACTGTTTCCCATAATGCTTATTTCCTTTCCGTCAGAACTGTCGTTTATCTGAGCCATGACAAGCTGTTCGTGATTAACTGCATTATATGAATTTATATACGCTTTCATCAGCCCCCATACAAAGCTGTTTACCATTATATAGATGCAAACAGCAAGTACGGAGGCTCTTTTTGTTTTTCTGGTCATTTTTTTCACTCCGTTATTGATTTAAGAGCCTTTGAAAGTGATTTTCCCACAAGCTCTCCTGCATATTGTACCTGTTCAAGGGTATTGCCGTGTGTTCCTACCTCAATGAGCAGACTGCCTGTTGTAA
>CAMCMW010000240.1 GCA_945876155.1 uncultured Ruminococcus sp.
CTGTCTGCGCTTGCGCCGCAAAGTTCCACCATATCACGAACGGCATCTACGTCATTCCTAAAATATGCTTGTCGATAAGCTCGATTGCCTTTACCTTGTTCTGAATTTCATGTCTGTGACCGCATTCGTCCGGTGCCTCAACATGAATATAGACAAAGTCCTGACCATTCTTAAACTCGTTTATCGCAGCCTCTGCCTTGCCGTCAAAGTTGGTATCTATGTAACCGGTTGCGCCCTCGACTTCAACAACGTTCATTCCTGCAAACTTGCCGATTCCCTTGAGCAGGTCAACTGCCGAAATCATTGACGCCTTTACGCCGAACTTCTCTTTGAAGTTCTCAAGATTTGCCCTGACTCCCTCGCCCCACAGCCAGATGCTGTTTGCAGGACGCAGTCCACGTTCAACTCTCGCCTTGTTGACCGGGTGGTCTTTAAGCAGGTCGTAAGACTTTTTCATAAGGTCGTAAAGTTTCTGTGCGTTGGGGTGGGACGGAATATATTCCTTAATCGGCTTGCCTGTTATGTCGTGAGGCGGGGTAAGTGTTCCGATATCGAGAGTACCGTAGTTCCATATCAGGCAGTGACGGTAGCTTACGCCGCTGTAGAATTTAAATTCATCACTGTTAAGCTTTTCAGCCAGATATTCAACAAGCTTTGCAGCCTCTTCAGTTGAAATATCATCAGCGCAGTAGTCGAGAATTGTCTTGTCAGCATACTCCGGCTCGTCAGAAAGTGTTACCAGATTACAGCGCAGTGACACATCTGTATCCTTCATGTCAATGCCTATGCTGCCTGCCTCCAGGGGTGAACGGCCTGTGTAGCAGTCGGAAGGATTATATCCAAGAACTGACAGATTTGCAACGTCACTGCCCGGTTTCAGTCCGTCAGCAACAGTTTTGATTGTTCCAACAAGTGCAGTTTTTGCCAGTTTATCCATGTTCGGGCATACTGCTGCCTCAAGCGGAGTCTTGTTTCCGAGTTCTTCAACAGGATAATCTGCCATTCCGTCATATAATACTACCAAATATTTCATTTTTTACTCCATTCCGGTATAATACCTAACGTTTTTTACACTCTTATAAGTTTACCACATTTTCGGATTTTTTTCAATATAAAATTACTTATTCGCCATAAGCGTAACAGCCTGCTTGTTATTTTTCACCGTGACATTTTTCACTGTACCCCCGTATTCGCCGTCAATAGTCCACTGAATCTCCTCATCACATTCAAAACGAATATTTGACGCACGAAATGATTTGATATACGCAGTATCAATATCTATATCAATATTCAGCAGTGAATGTATAATTCTCTGCAAATCAAGGGGATTTCCGGGGGTCTTGATAAGGGTTACCTCGTAAAGACCGTCGTCAAGGAGAAAATCGTTAAGGGACAGCAGTCCGGCAACCGACGATGAATTTGTTACCATTCCGAAGATGTAATCGTCCTCAAAATCTTCACCGTCGGCATTGATTCTCATGTGATATGACCGTATACTGTTAAGGCGTGTCAGTCCGTTCAAGATATACGCCGCATGGCCGAGATAATTCTTTATCTGCTGAGGAGTTTCGTAGGTTACTTCCGTAAATGCGCCGAATGCCGCAATATAAGTAAAATATTTATCGTTAAAACTGCCGATATCACAGGCGTAGGGTTTGCCGTCAATTATCCACTGCACAGCGTCCATGATGTTTTTCGGTATCCCCACTCCCCTTGCGAAATCGTTGGTAGAACCGGCTGGGATATACCCGATAGGCAGTTTCTCGTCCGACTTCATAACACCCTGAATGACTTCATTCAGTGTTCCGTCACCGCCCGAGCATACGATAAGGTCAAACCCCTGACTGCAGGCGTACTTAGCCGCCGCACAGGCATCCATTCTTTCCTGTGTGGGACGGGCAGTAACCTCATATCCGGCTTTGGTGAACATATCAATAACATTTGCAAGCTTTGAGGCAATTGTTGCCTTTCCCGACTGCAGATTCATAATAAAGTATAGTTTTTTCATAATATCAATCAGCCTTTCGCACTATTGATACTATTATACTACTTTTAAACAAAAATTTCAATATATTGCACAAAAAAATTGCCCGGAGCATTTAAAACACTCCAGGCAGAATTTCTGAATTATTTCTTCATCATGCTTGCAACTTCATCAGCAAAGTTGTCTTCCTTCTTTTCAACACCTTCGCCTCTTACAAAGCATACATAATCAACAAGCTTGATTGTTGTGCCGGCTTCCTTTGCACAGTTGTCGATGTACTTCTGAACTGTGAAATTGCCGTCCTTTACAAATTCCTGTTCGAGCAGGCAGTTTTCTGAGTAGTACTTGCCAACCTTACCCTCAACAATCTTAGCCTTAACCTGTTCAGGCTTGTTAGCCATCTTAGGATCTTCGTTCATCTGAGCCAGCATAATGCTCTTTTCAGATTCGATAACATCAGCCGGAACGTCTTCCTTCTTGAGGTATGGTGCCTTGAGAGCTGCAACCTGAAGTGCGCAGTCCTTACCGCAAGCCAGAACAGCGTCTGTTGCGCCGGCAGGAGTTTCCATGTTTACCATAACGCCGATTGAACCGCCGCCGTGAACATAAGGAACGAGAACGCCTTCCAGTCTCTTGAATCTTCTGATGTGCATATTCTCACGGATCTTGAGGAACAGTTCCTGAAGAGCCTCTGCAACTGTCATTGTACCGCCTGCAATCTGTGTTGCGTTAAGAGCGTCAATGTCAGCAGGATTTGTGTCAATGATTGTCTGAGCAACGTCAGTTACAAACTTCTTGAATTCGTCATTATTTGCAGCAAAGTCAGTTTCGATATTAACTTCAACTACTGCGCCTACTGTGTGGTCAGCGTTTGTCAGTGACATAACGATACCCTCAGCGGCAACTCTGCCTGATTTCTTAGCCTGTGTAGCAAGTCCCTTTTCTCTGAGGATTACAGTTGCCTTTTCAAAGTCACCGTCAGCCTCCATAAGAGCCTTCTTGCAGTCCATCATACCAACGCCTGTCTGCTTACGCAGCTCAGCAACGTCTTTAGCTGTAATATTAGCCATATTCTTTCCTCCGTTATTTTATAGTGAACGCAAAAAATAATTTTGCTTTCACTATAATTTTTTTATTTTATTGCCTTGCACATCCGCTTACTTCATAAGCTCCGTGCATATCGGCTAATAGTAAACAAAAAATACTTTTTCGTTTACTATATATCCGGTAAAGCCCGAATGTTGTATCCGGGCTTTGTAGATTTATTTTTGAATTATTCAGCAGCTTCTTCTGTCTGAGCGTCTTCAGCAGGAGCCTCAGCCTCTGTTGTATCTTCGCCCTGTCTGCCTTCGATGATTGCGTTTGCAATTGCACCGGCAATAAGCTTTACTGCTCTGATAGCGTCGTCGTTACCAGGAATTACATAGTCAACTTCGTCTGGGTCGCAGTTTGTGTCTACGATAGCAACGATCGGAATGTTGAGCTTCTTAGCTTCAGCAACAGCAATCTTTTCTTTTCTCGGGTCAACGATGAAAAGTGCGCCCGGAAGCTTGTTCATGTTCTTGATACCGCCCATGAACTTTTCAAGCTTTTCGATTTCAAGGTTAAGCTTAACAACTTCCTTCTTAGGGAGAAGATCGAATGTACCGTCTTCAGCCATTGTGTGGAGCTGTTCAAGTCTCTTGATTCTTGTCTGGATTGTGTTGAAGTTTGTCAGCATACCGCCCAGCCAACGTGCGTTTACATAGTGCGCACCAGCTCTGAGAGCCTCTTCCTTGACTGAATCGCCTGCCTGTTTCTTTGTACCTACGAAAAGTACTTCTCCGCCTTCTGCTGAGAGGTCACGAACGAACATATAAGCCTCTTCCAGTTTCTTAACTGTCTTCTGAAGGTCGATGATATAGATTCCGTTTCTTTCTGTGAAAATGTACTGAGCCATTTTCGGGTTCCATCTTCTTGTCTGGTGTCCGAAGTGAACGC
>CAMCMW010000241.1 GCA_945876155.1 uncultured Ruminococcus sp.
TGTCGGTGGGAGATGCCTGTATACAATTCAATGATTCCGGAGGTAATAAAAATGAATCCTATGGCTTTGCTCCACCTTAAATCAAAACTGGAAAAATTCAGAACCAATCACCCGAAAGTACCCATGTTTTTCAAGGCAATATCCGGCGAAGTGGGTCTTGACAGCATAATCGAGATAAAGCTGACGACGGCTGAGGGAAAAACTATGGTGACAAACTTCAAAGTAACCCAGGACGATATGGACCTGTTTTCTGAATTAAAATCACAGGTTACAAAATGAGGGTATCAATGTCTAAAAAGGAAATATTCAAAAGATATATCCTGTTTATTGTAAGCCTGTTTTTTGCGGCTTTAGGCGTTGCGATAACCAAAAGGGGAGAACTGGGAGTATCGCCCATCTCCTCTGTGGCGAATGTACTGAGCTGTAAATTCTCGTTCTTTTCACTGGGAACATGGCTTATAATCTGGAACTGTATCCTCATTTTGGGACAGATTGTGATACTTCGCAGGAAATTCCAGCTGATTCAGCTTTTGCAGGTACCCCTTTCGTTTCTTTTCGGCTATTTTACCGATTTCGGAATGTGGTGCGTGTCCTTTATACCGGTCAAATCCTATCCGGTAAGGCTTGTAATGGTGGTTGCGGGAGTTGCCGTACTGGCTTTCGGAATATCCCTTGCGGTTATCGCAAATGTTATCATGAATTCCGGAGAGGCGTTTGTAAAAGCGGTTTCGGACACGATACATAAAAATTTCGGAAATGTCAAAATAGTGTTTGACATAAGCTGTGTGACGCTTTCTGTGATACTTTCCCTTGCTCTTTTCAACTTTTCTCTTGTGGGAATAAGAGAGGGAACGATTATTTCCGCATTTATCACCGGTGTTTTCGTTAAATTTTTTACAGGAATACTCAGCAGTCCGCTGAACCGTATTATATCCGAAAAATGAAATTTCTGTGTTTTTGTTGACATTGTCTGATTGTTCTGTTAAAATAAAATTACTATAATAAATATTTTAAATGCCTCGCACATTCGCTCACTATGTTCGCTGCGTGCGTATCGGCAAATAGTAAACTACAAATTAATTTGTCGTTTACTATATACTTTATGTTATCTGTAAACGGAGGAAAAGTCAATGAAAAAAACAGGAGTAATTTTTGTTCTGCTTTTTCTCCTGCTTACAGGGTGCAGCTTTTCAACGGGGATAGATACTCTTATCACACCCCCAAAACTCAGCCGGCAGCAGGAGCATATCTACAATGCACTGACAAATTATGCCGGTACAAATATAAGCCTGAAATATCCTAAGTCGGGAGATTATCTTTCGGCGTTTATTATTGCGGATATCGACGGCGACAGTGATGACGAAGCTATCGTCTTTTACGAGAAAACCTCGGTTTCGGCGGAGGATAATTCACTGAGAATGAATATCCTTGACTGTGTTGATTCGCAGTGGCAGTCGGTTTATGACCATGCCGCCGACGGAAACGAGGTGGAAAAAGTCGTTATAACCCAGCTGGGGGATAACGGCAGAATAAATATTATAGTAGGCTACAGCCTTATTAATCAGAGTGAAAAGGTAGTCAGCATATACCACTATGAGGACGGCACTCTGAACACGACTTTTGAAAATAATTACTATTCTCTGTTTGACGCCGCCGATTTGAACGGTGACGGCACAAAGGAGCTTTTTATTGCCCTTAATCAGAGTCCTTCGAGAGATTCGTCAGTGCAGATATTCCACCTTAATGAAAACGGTGAATATACAAAGTCAACTGTTGTTCTTGAAGAGGAGGGCTACACTGATTATCAGAAGGTTTCATACGGCAGTCTTGAGGACGGCACAACGGGTATTTACCTTGATGCAGTTATAGGCAGCGGTACTATTGTTACCAATGTTTTCGCAGTTGACGAGAGCAATGTCATAAGCAGAGTTTTTTCTCCCGACAGCGAAAAGCAGGAAACTTTAAGACCGGCAGCCTACACCTGCTATGACGCAGACGGCGACGGGAAGATTGAAATACCTGTTCCGCAGCTTTTCCCGGGGTACACCGAGGAGGACGGGGATTCACTGAGCCTTACAAAGTGGTATCGGCTGAAAAATGATAAGCTGTCTGTGAAGATGTGCGGATATCAGAGCATTACCAACGGCTATTCCTTTATTTTTCCGGAGGGCTGGCTGGGAAATGTCACCGCAAGTGCAGATACCGCTGAAAACTACATAAAATTCAGCAAGTTCACCGGAAAGAAACCCCAGGAGGAGGAAATGCTCCTCACTCTCCAGACTATTTCCGACAATGACATGGACAAAACTGAAAAACTGCTGGAAAAGGGGTATGAGATACTTCATTCAAGAGGCGATAAACTGTTTTTGATTTACATAAATGAGGACGAAATGACAAGTCCGGCTGAGGAACTGATGTTCCGGTTCAGATTTTACGATTAAAGATTTGGGAAACAGAATGTGGAGAAAATATTATGAAACGTATACTGGTATGCGAAGATGAGGACGCAATCCGTGATTTTGTAGTAATAAACCTTAAAAGGGCAGGCTATGACGTTACTGACGTAAACTGCGGTGAAGAGGCACTGAGAGTCTTTGACGAGGAAAACGGCAATTTTGATATTGTACTTCTCGACATAATGATGCCGGGGATTGACGGCTTTACAGTCTGCAAAAAACTGCGTGAAAAAAGCTCCACTCCGGGTATTATCATGCTGACTGCAAAAACCCAGGAGATGGACAAGGTAAACGGTCTTATGATAGGCGCTGACGATTACATAACAAAGCCCTTTTCACCCTCCGAGCTGACCGCAAGAGTGGACGCAATTTACAGACGTGTGAGAATGAGCTTTGTAAAGGACGACAAATCGACTATACTGGAATCCGGTCCTTTTGCCCTTAATGTGAAGAGCAGAACGGTCACCAAAAACGGCGTGACGATAGACCTGACACAGGTGGAATATCAGATACTTGAATACTTTATGAACAACAAGAACACCGCCCTTGACCGTTCAAGCATACTCAATCATATATGGGGCGAAAGTTATTACGGTGATGACAAGATAGTTGACGTTAACATAAGAAGAATACGTCTGAAAATAGAGGACGAGCCTTCAAACCCGCAGTATATCATAACTATCTGGTGTTATGGCTACAAATGGCATGAAAACTGAACCGGGGCTGCTTTAAATTGGCTAAGAAAAGCATTACAAAACGCTGGCTTATGAATAATCTGGGCGTTGTGCTTATGATACTTCTGATTATCGAGATGGTGTTTATCTATGTCGCTCAGAACTATTATTACAGCTCCGCCAGACAGTATCTTGTTTCAAAGCTTAACGCTGTTACGGGTATACTCTCCCTTTATGCCGAGGATTCAGGAGTAAACTTTTCTTCGGAAGTCCGGAATATGCTGGAAAACTTTTCCGAAAAGGACAAAATGGAGCTTATGGCGATAAACTCCAGAGGACATATTGCCCTGACCTCCTCCGGTTTCTCTCCCGATTCCGACACGGTTATGGCGGATTACGAGGAGGCAGTCAAAAGCGAGGACAACTACGGCTTTTACACCGGCAAGGCAGGAAACGGCGAAAAGATAATGGCGGTAACATACTCCATCGCCGGAATGAATACTGAATACAGCGCATTCAGAGTGGTTATCTCACTTTCGGAAATCGACAATGCCATAACCGGTCTTATCGTTATAATGACGGCGATATGTATTGCAATACTTCTGCTTATGGCGTTTACCGGATTCTACTTTATAAATTCTATTGTAAAGCCGGTACAGCAGATAAGTGCAACAGCGGCGAAGTTTGCAAAGGGCGACTTTTCCGTGAGAATAGAAAACAACAGCAATGACGAGATAGGTGAGCTTTGCACGGCGATAAACCACATGGCAGACGAGCTTTCCAGTGCTGACACCATGAAAAACGAGTTTATTTCCT
>CAMCMW010000242.1 GCA_945876155.1 uncultured Ruminococcus sp.
ATTAGCCGATATGCACGGAGCTTACGAAGTAAGCGGATGTGCAAGGCAATAAAATTTTATAGTAAAAGCAAAATTATTTTTTGCTTTTACTATAACATCTGCAACAAAAAAATTGTTATTTGCAATAAATTGTCGGGTAATATCAACAATGACAAATTCAAGGTTTTATGATACAATAGTAAGTATCATTAATAAAAAGGAAAGAGGCAATACTATGTTCAAGAAAATTATGGCTGCACTTATGTGCATTACAATGGCAGCTGCATTTGTAGGCTGCGGAAGTGACAAGGACTCATCTTCAAAGAGTGAATCCTCCGCAACTGAGGCTGTAACTGAGGCTGCCGAAACTGAGACTGAGGCTGGCGAAGAAGATTCTGAGATTGTAATTGAAGACGATATCCAGAATGAAAATATTGTGGCTGAAGCTGAATCTGAAGACGAGGCTGAGGCTGCAAATGAGGCGGCTGAACAGTCAATGGATACCGAAGCAGTAAAAGAGCTGCTCCTTAGCGGCAAATGGCAGTCCGGCTATGTTGCAGACGCTCAGGACAATATCATGACAATTGCAGATTACTGTGAGACTATCGGCACTGACCCTTCAACCTTTGATTTACAGATAGAATTCGCCGAGGACGGAACAGTAAAGCTCAACTCCACAGCTGACGGTGAAGAAACTGGCACATATACAGTTGACGGTATTCTTATCACCATGACTGACGACGCAGACAGTTCCCAAATGATACTGGTATATGACGAAGAAAACGATATGCTCTTTATCGACCTCTTAGGTACAGGCGAACTGCTTATCGGTTTTACAGTTGAATAAAAGGATATTTTCAGACCGGACGGGTGCATTTACCGTCCGGTTTTTTATATAACAAAAACCCCGGCTGATTGTGCTCAACCGGGGATGCTTTTGTTTTACGAAATCATTCATCCAGATAGGACTTAACCAATACCTGCAAAAGTTCATCTCTGTCGATATGACGGATAATGCTCCTTGCATTGTTGTATGTGGTTATGTATGTCGGATCCTCAGAAAGGATATAACCTACAATTTGATTTATGGGGTTGTAGCCTTTTTGAATCAGAGCGTCATAAATGATTGTGAGATTTCGTTTGAGTTCGTTTTCTTTTTCATCGTTCACTGAAAAAGTCATCGTCTTGTCACACATTTAAACTTCAGCCCCCTTAAAAAGTTTTATATGATTATTATAACCCATATCCGCAGAATAAACAAGGTGTTTTAAAAAAAATTTCCGTTTTGGAGAAGTTTAACATACCAATTTTATTTATAATGCACAAATTAAGGAATTTCCAAAAAAAATTTACATTTCCTCTTGACATGGACTGTACTACGGTGTATAATACAATTCGTAAGGTGTTCTAATTGATGTGGTACACCTAAGACGATAATCTTAAAAGGAGATGATAAAATGAAAAACTTCCTTAAACGTGCAAACCGTGGACTTATTCTCGGAGCGATAGTTTTAGTGGGCTTTGTTGCCTTTGTCATTGCGGACACTACCGCCTTTAAAAAAAACAAGCCGCAGATAGAAACCGCTGTGACCGATTATTTGGACGCACTCTCTGAATGTGCGGTAACGTCCCAGTCCAGGGAGGAATTTCAGAAAAAGGCTGACAGGCTTCTGGCTGATTACTGGTGTACTGGAAATAACGGCAGTAACAGTGATTACTATTTCTTTAATATCACCAATTACAGAGATGAGCTTGAAACTGCCGCAAAGGAAATCTATTCCGAAAAAGGTAAAAACGAAAAAATCACAAAGTGGAACGCAAAACCGAGTAATTTCAGCATAACCAAAGCCGGCACAGGCTATGCAAAGGTTGCTTTTACCTGCAATATCACTGCTGAATTTATTGGAGACCCTTATCTGATAACACCTTGTGAGATATGGAGAATAAGCGATTTTCTTTACAGGGAAAGCGATTCAGATGAAAAGGTGCTTTCACAGTTCAGTCTGGAAATTGATTACGAACTCAACATGAAACAGACCGACGGTACATGGAAGGTATATTCAGCGGAATCATGGGGCTGGTGCGAACCGACAATAACAGTCCTGGACGAAACAGCGGAAGGGGGAAATGAATAATGAAACCTGCTCTTAAAATTGAACATCTGAACAAGTACTTCGGAAAAAGACAGATTCTCCATGACATTTCCTTTGAAACCTATCCGGGAGAAGTATTCGGCTTTTTAGGACCAAACGGTGCCGGAAAAACCACTACTATTAAAATAGCTGTGGGACTTTTAAGACTGGACGACGGAGAAATCGAGATAAACGGAAAAAGTCTTGCGAAAAACTACGAGGCAGCAATGGCGGATATCGGCGGAATTGTCGAGAATCCGGAATTTTACAAATACATGACCGGTATGCAGAACCTCCACCAGTACGCACGAATGAGGGGCGGTATTGACCAGAAAAGAATCGACGAGGCAGTAGAAATCGTCGGACTGAAAAACCGTATCAACGACAAGGTCAAGAAGTACTCTCTGGGTATGCGTCAGCGTTTAGGTGTGGCACAGGCTATTCTTCACCGTCCTAAGCTGCTTATCCTTGATGAACCTACAAACGGTCTTGACCCGGCAGGAATAAAGGAACTGCGTGACGTACTCAAAAACGTCGCCCACAAGGAAAACACCTGCGTTATCGTTTCAAGCCATCTCATGTCGGAAATGGAGCTTATGTGCGACAGGGTGGGAATACTGGTAAACGGTGCAATGCAGGGAGTTCACACAGTGGAGGAGATGATTTCATCTTCGTCCGGCAGCTTTGCTGAATACATTATAAGAGTCAGCGACTGTAACCGTGCGCTGGAAGTCCTTGACTTTATTCCGCCGGAGAACAAGTCCGCAGAAGACGAAAACCACATTAAAATCAGGCTTGAAAAGGAAAATGCCGAGGAAGAACTCTTTGAAGTGACCGCAAGAATAGTCACCAAGGGTCTGAGACTGGGTACTGTTTCCCCTGTTGAAAACAAAAAGCTTGAAGACGTGTTCATTGAGCTTACAAAGTCGGGAGGTGTTCAGATTGGGTAAATTTGTGAATCTTGTCAAAAACGAATATATAAAACTCATGCTCAAAGCAAGTACATGGGTAATGCTGATAATACTGCTTTTAGCGTCGGTGGGACTTTCCGCTATGGCTCTTGTGGGACAAAAGCAGTATGAAAGCTGGAACAGTACTTCCACCGAGGATTTGATTGAAAGCTATCAGTCTGAGATAAACTACCTCAAGGACGTAAAGACCGAGGGCTGGGAACAGGAAGTTGAATATAACCAGTACCTTATCGACAACGCCATTGAGGAAGACTGGAGAGCAGATGCGGTGCTGGCAATGTTTGAGATAAAATATCATGCCGCTGAGTACGGTATCTCCGACAGTGAACAGATTGTCAGCAGCATTGACAACGCAATAAAGAACATGGACTGGAAATCCTACTTCCAGACAGCAATTGACCTTTCCGCAAAAGTTCCGGAGCTTATTGACGATTCAGACGGTACGATAAATCTTTACAGGTACTGCCTTGACAACAGCATTGCTCCATACGATAAAAACTGGAAATACTCAGTAGCACTTCAGCTGGAGAGCGCTAAGGCACAGCTGAAAGTCTTTGAGGAGCAGAGGGCTGCCGGACAGCAGGTTGACACTGAGGAAATGGAAACGGCGGAGGAGAATATTAAAAAGTACGAGTACCGCCTTGAAAACAACATTGAGTTTGACATCTCCGAAAACAACAACTGGACTGACGGTGTTTTCAACTTCTGGTCTGTTTTCAGTACAAGTTCAATGCTTGTGACATTCATCAGCGTTATAGTGATTATCGCAGCCGGCGGTATTGTTTCGGGAGAATTTTCAGCGGGTACTATAAAGTTCCTGATGATA
>CAMCMW010000243.1 GCA_945876155.1 uncultured Ruminococcus sp.
ATTCTTATTATATGTGGACTTGTTTCTTTGGC
This sequence comes from uncultured Ruminococcus sp., assembly GCA_945876155.1. Lineage (GTDB taxonomy): Bacteria > Bacillota > Clostridia > Oscillospirales > Ruminococcaceae > Porcipelethomonas. The sequence continues at coordinate 33 of CAMCMW010000243.1, forward strand.
AGCGGGTATTAATTTTATAATTCTTTTTCAATTTATTATGATGAAACGGCAGAAAAAACTTGCAATATACAGACTTTGCGGCTGCACATATTTTAAATGTGTCAGGATATGTCTTTTGGAATGTCTTATCCTTACTATACCGCTGTATGTTCTGTTTACTTTTATATATGATAAAATTATAGTGTCAGCATTCTCCAATATTTATCCGTATATGGAATCAGCAAACAGTTTTAAAATTTATACGGTTTTAGGTGCGTTATACATCGGTATCACTACGATGATAACATTTATAATGCTGATAAAAAATATAAACAAATCTATTGTATCAATTCAGAAAGGAAGGAATTGATATGAAAAACATATGTAAACTTTCATTGAAAATGCTTAAGCGTAACAAATTGCTTAATATATATATAATAATTCAAATGGCAATTGTATTTGCTATGACTATATTTATGGTTTCTTCTTTAACATCAAGATATCATTATTATTTGCCATTTAAAAAGTTTATTGAATCTGACGGATATTTCTGTAATCTGACTTCTGCAACGACAGTATTAGGAAAATATGTTCAATGTTCATCGGATATATCGGAAGCTGTTTACGGTGCAGAGGAAAGTAATGTTCAAGCGTCATACCGCGTGAATCTATCAAATATTCATGAGGATAATATGTATGCGCTTTTTTCTTATTCTTATGACGAGGAAATATACAATAACTGGATCCCTGATATGCAGGAAGGTAATTGGCTTTCAGATATAAAAAATAGTGGGTCAGAAGAGATCCCTGTTGTGGTATATGATACGACTCATTCAATGAAACTTGGAGATGTATTAGAAAAGCAATCCATTGACTATATTGAAGATGATCAGGGGAATGGTAAAAACGAGGTAAAAAAAATAAAACTTAGAATAGATGGGATTTTAAGTGATGATGCGGAAATTGTGCATTATAATGAGCTTGAGTATGGAGATTGCCGTGATATTTTTTCAACTGTAAAAGATATTACTGAACGTGAAGGATATGAAACGTTATATCTTTTCAGAAGTCAGGATATACATTCGGCTGATATTTTTTGCATGTCATCGGGCATAGCTTTTATTAATACTAATTGCAATATATCGGATGAATTAAAAAACGAAAACCAAACAATAATTATTGGTATCACTGAAGATTTTATGGAATTAAAAGATTTTCAGAAAAACAGCCAAAAATATATAACGGATGAGATCAAAAAAATCATGCCAATTTTTTTGTGCATTCTTTTATTGACAATTATAATAACAATAAGCGTCAATGCGATTACAACATATAAAGAAGTAACTAATTATGCTCTTTACTATATATGTGGGCTTACATGGAAAATGGCAATGCTTATAAGTTTAATACATGCTGCTTTCCAAACACTTCTGGCATTGTTTACAGCAGTAATTTCTATGTTAGTATGTTATTTTATAAATATCTTTTCAAATACTGTTTTAGAATTTCATCCGTTACAAATTTTAGTTTGTTTGGCTATGATAATTATGAATATGATCTTTGCTTTTATAATGCCGTATATCATCATACGAAATAGTACTCCGCGAGAAATTCTTACGAGTAATTAGGGGGATAATATGATCAAATTATCAGATATAAGAAAAATTTACAATAAGGGAAAATCAAACGAATTTGAAGCACTGAAAGAGGTTTCATTGACGATAAATGATGGAGAAATGACAGCGGTAATCGGCAAATCCGGCGCCGGAAAATCAACCTTGCTGCATATCTTAGCCTGTATTGACAGCTATGAGGACGGCGAATACTACATAGATGATATGCTTGTAAAAAATCTCAGTGAGAAAAAGCTTGCGGAAATCAGGAACAGTAAAATTGGCATGGTAATGCAGGATTATGCCTTGGTGGACGATTTTTCTTGTATTGAAAATGTTTTGCTACCTCTTGACTTTGCTAAAAATAAAAAAGCAAATAAAACAGAGCTTGCAATGAATGCGTTAAAGTCAGTGGGAATGGACGGCATGGCTAAAAAGCCTGTTAATAAGCTTTCGGGCGGTCAGAAACAGCGTGTGGCTATTGCAAGAGCCGTTGTAAATGAACCATCCATCATACTCGCAGACGAGCCTACCGGTGCACTTGACAGCAAAACTTCTGCTGAAATTATGGGACTTTTCCATAAACTTAACGAGAACGGTAAAACAATTATTATCGTAACTCATGATATGGAAATTGCAAATCAGTGCGGCAGAATTATTGAAATTTTTGACGGCAAAATCAAGTTTTGAAGTTTAAGGCAACACTGCACAAAAATTGTAAGGTGTTGCCTTAATATTTTTCTGCGAACACTCTCGTCTAAAGGCGTTTCTTTTTTATTTCATGATTATCAAAATCTACACTTATCTGCTAAGATTTTTCTCTGTTTTTTTCTTTTTCAAATCAGGGGTTTCAGGGGAAATTTTCCCCTGACAAGCGGTGTATCGGAGCATTCAATTTTCCAAAATTGTAATGCGGAGATACCGAGCTTGCTATTTTTCCTGCGCTGATGCGCATTTTTTCGCCTGAGCAATTACTTTCTGCTAAGGAAAATCTGCAAAGCAATTTCATTAGGAGTTTTCTTTCTTGCCGCACCCTCTACCATAGCTATCATTTTATCAAGAAAGCTTTCGCCAGGGTCGTTTGTGACCTGTACCACTATCCAGTCGGAAAGTACTGTTGTACCGCCCGTAACCGCACTTCTGTCGCCGCCGCTTTCACGGATAACCGGTGCGGATTCGCCGGTAATGGCACTTTCATCTACTGATGCTGCACCCTCCAGCGCTTCGCCGTCAGCCGGAATCTGTTCTCCGGCTTTTACGATAACGATATCACCTTTTCTGAGAGTAGCTGACGGAACGGCTGTTATACAGTCTTTTTTATCAGCCGATGGGATTTTGTGAGCCTCAACGTCGTGCTTTGACGCTCTGAGTGAGTCTGCCTGTGCTTTTCCTCTGCCCTCGGCAATTGCCTCTGCAAAGTTTGCAAATAATACAGTAAACCAGAGGATAACCGCTATTGCAAGGGTAAAACCTGATGGTGCGTCCTTGACTCCGAAAAGCGAAATTAACCACAGAATAGTTGTTGCAATTGCCGATATGTAAACCATAAGCATAACCGGATTTTCTTTCTGTATCTTCGGATTCAGCTTTATGAATGAATCCTTTATAGCTCTGCCAAACATTTTTCTGTCAGCAAGAGCAGATTTTGTCTGAGAAGCCATATTATAACCTCCTTATCTGTTCTGGAAAAATTCTGCAATCGGACCAAGTGCAAGAGCCGGGAAAAAGCTGAGAGCACCGATAAGCAGTACAATTACAATCAGCAGAAATACGAACATTGCGTTTGTTGTGGAGAGTGTACCTGCCGTAACAGCAATCTTTTTCTTCTGTGCAAGACTGCCTGCAATTGCAAGTGTACCGATAATCGGGAGAAATCTTGCAAACAGCATTACAAGTCCTATTGATACGTTGAGGAACGGTGTATTTGCATTGAATCCGGCAAATGCTGAACCGTTATTACCACCGCCGGAAGAATAAGCGTAGAGCATTTCTGAAAATCCATGTGCACCGCTGTTGTTAAGACTCTCCGCAACAGATGGCACAATTGCAGCAATACCGCTGCCCACAAGAATCACTATCGGAGTTGCAAGGCAGACAAGCACCGCCTACTTCATTTCATAAGGCTCGATTTTCTTTCCGAGAAATTCCGGCGTTCGTCCTACCATGAGTCCGGCTATAAATACAGTCAGAATTGCAAAGGCAAGCATACCGTAGAGTCCGCAGCCAACCCCGCCGAAAACAACTTCGCCCAGCTGCATCTGGAGCATTGCGACCATACCGCC
>CAMCMW010000244.1 GCA_945876155.1 uncultured Ruminococcus sp.
AATTTTTGTGACCTCCGGAGACAAGGCGTATCTCCTTGAAAACCAGTCACTTCAGGAAAATTCAATTGTTATTTAAAGGGAGGGTTATACTATGTCAAATATTTATAAGGGTGCAATAGAACTTATCGGCAAAACTCCGCTTGTGGAAATTGTAAATATAGAAAAGAATCAGAATCTTGAGGCAACTGTTCTTGTGAAACTTGAATATTTCAATCCGGCTGGAAGCGTTAAGGACAGAATTGCCAAATCTATGATAGAGGACGCAGAAAAAAAGGGTAAATTAAAAGCCGGTTCTGTTATCATTGAGCCTACCTCCGGAAACACAGGTATCGGTCTTGCCGCAATCGCAGCCGCAAAGGGCTACCGTGTTATTCTCACAATGCCGGAAACCATGAGTGTGGAGAGAAGAAACATTTTAAAGGCGTATGGTGCGGAAATTGTGCTGACCGAGGGTGTAAAGGGTATGAAAGGCGCTATCGCAAAAGCACAGGAGCTGGCGGAGGAAATTCCCGGCAGTTTTATCCCCGGACAGTTTGAAAATCCGGCAAATCCGGAAGTCCACAGAAAAACTACCGGTCCGGAAATATGGGACGATACCGACGGTAAGGTTGACTTCTTTGTTGCCGGTGTGGGAACAGGGGGTACTGTCAGCGGTACGGGAGAATATCTGAAATCGAAGAACCCTGATGTCACAATCGCAGCGGTTGAACCGGCAGATTCTCCGGTATTGTCGGAGGGAAAAGCAGGTCCCCACAAAATCCAGGGAATAGGCGCAGGATTTGTACCGAAAACTTTGAACACGTCAATCTATGATGAGATAGTAAAGGTGCAGAATGATGACGCATTTTCTGCATCAAAGCTGCTGGCGAAACAGGAAGGTATTTTAGTTGGCATTTCGTCAGGTGCGGCGCTTCATGCGGCTATTGAAATCGCAAAAAGACCGGAAAACAAGGGCAAGACGATTGTTGCACTTTTGCCGGACAGCGGTGACAGATATTTTTCAACTGCACTTTTTTCTGAATAAAAATTTGTCTGATCTGGAAAGGGAGGGATTCACATTAAAATTTCAACTAAGGTGGAATGCGGCATAATCGCACTGATTGATATTGCGCTGTACTCTGAAAACGGCGAACCTGTTACGGTATGCAGCATTTCAAAACGTCAGAATATTTCCATAAAATATCTTGAACAGATACTGATGATACTGAGGCAGTCACATCTGGTACGCAGTCAGAAAGGTTCAAAAGGCGGATATGTTGTGGGAAGACCGCCGGAAAAAATTACACTTCGTGAAGTCCTTGACGCCCTTGATGTTACAATTTTAGGAGACACTGTTTTTAATGACGGTGAAAAAGAGTCGGAACTGAAAGACATTCTTGACGAAAGACTATGGAATAAAATGACAGTTTATCTGAGAGAGTTTTCAGAGAGCATAACTCTTGCAGAAATTATTGAACAATATCGTAAATCACTTGCAAAAACAGGAGATTTCATGTATTATATATAAGGATAATTAAACCGTATAGAGGCGGAAACTGACAAAATCTGCCTTTATGCGGTATTGTCATGAATACGAAAAAATCGAAAGCAGTGATTGAAATTGTATTGTATCAGCATAAGCCATAAAAATGCAGGGGCTGAAATACGGGAAAAACTGGCGTTTTCGTCAGATATACAGTATAAAATTATGTCCTCACTCTGTGCAACGGAAAAAATAAGTCAATGTGTACTTCTCTGTACCTGCAACCGTACAGAAGTATATTTCTGCGGTAATCCTGGGTCTGCTGAGGAGGTAAAGCACGTTCTTGCAGGGTACAGCAAAACTGATGAAACGGAGCTTTCGCCCTATTTCAGGCAGTATCAGGGTGACAAGGCTATACGTCACCTTTTTGAAGTCGCCTGTGGAATTGACTCAATGGTTATCGGAGAGGACGAGATTCTCAGTCAGACTAAAAATGCGTACACAGTGTCACAGGAATGTAATACGGTCTTTTTTGAGTTGAACATGATTTTTCAGGCGGCAATTGCCTGTGCAAAGAAAATCAAGACTGAAACGGCACTTTCCAAAACCTCTGTTTCCATTGCTACCCTTGCGGCAAATGAGGCAAAAAAACTGGGGGAAAATGTGAATGTACTTGTAATCGGTGCAACCGGAAAAACAGGCATGACCGTACTGAAAAATCTCCTGTCATATAAAAATGTGAATGTGACCGCAACTCTGCGAAGTCACAATATCGGTTTCGGTAATGCGGCGGATTCCCTTTTTAAAACCGCAGATTACGCCGACCGCTACAGCTTTACAGACGAGGCAGACTGTGTTATCAGCGCAACTTCCAGTCCCCACTACACCATTACCCTTAACAGGCTGAAAGAGTCTCTCAACCATAAAAAGGACAGGCTGTTTATTGACCTTGCTGTACCGGCGGATATTGAGAATAATATTACTCAGCTTGACGGTGTAAGGCGAATAGGCATAGATTATTTTGAAAAGCTGGCACAGGAAAACAATGCGCTGAAACTTGACAGTGTGGACGCAGCAGGGCAGATAATAACAAAAGAAATTGACACGCTGCAAAAGGATATTGCATTTCACAATTATCTCCCGTTCCGTGAAAACGCCGGTGCTGCAATATCGGAAAAGCTTTTGTATCAGTTTAAATCAGAGCTTGATTCCTCGCAGTTTGAGGCGGTACTTGAAGTGCTGAAAAATTTTAAGGAGCAGTCGTGATATGGGTTATTTTCCTTTTTTTGTGGATATAAAAAACAAGCGGTGTGTTGTCGTTGGCGGCGGTAACGTGGCACTGAGAAAGGTGGAAAAGCTGCTGCCCTTTGAGCCAGATATTGTGGTTATTGCTCCGGAAGTATGCAGTGAACTTAAAAGCGTGAACGGTATTGAAATTACGGAGAGAGAGTTTCTTGACAGTGATATCGACAGCGCATTTATGGTGATTTCCGCTACGGATAATGCTGAATTGAATGCACACATTTTTTCTGTTTGCAGTGAGAAGAAAATCCCGGTAAACACCGTTGATGACCTTGAAAAATGCGGATTTATTTTTCCGGCACTGGTACATAAAAACCATATCACAGTAGGCATTACCACCTCTGGAAAAAGCCCCATATACGCACGTTTTCTCAGGGAACAGACTGAGGAAATGCTCAGTGAACGCAGTCTTGAAACTATGGAAATTATGGGGAGATACCGTCCGGTTATCAAGGAAAAATTTGATACGGAGGAAAAGCGGAAAAATGCGGCAGAGGCTGTATTGAAGCTTTGTCTGACAAATGATGAATTACCGTCAGACGAAACCATAAATGCTTTGCTGGAGGAACTGTAAGCATGAAAATTAAAATAGGTACACGAAAAAGCAGTCTTGCCCTTGCGCAGACTGACATGGTGATTAAAGGCCTGCATGACGCTTTTCCTGACATTGAAACTGAGATAGTTCACATCACCACCAAAGGTGATAAGATACTCGACAAACCCCTTGCCCGGATAGGCGGAAAGGGCGTTTTTGTGTCTGAGATTGAAAGCGCACTGCAAAGGGGTGAAATTGACATTGCCGTCCACAGCGCAAAGGATTTACCCTATAAGCTTGCGGAAAATCTTGAAATATCCGGTGTTCTGAAACGTGGGAATTACCGTGATGTACTGGTCACAATTGCGGATAAAATTCCGGAAAAGGACGGAATATTTACAGTGGGTACAGGCAGTCAGCGGCGAAGATTAAATATGCAAAGGCTTTACCCCAACGCTGTTTTCAAAGAGATACGGGGCAATGTGGATACCCGTCTGCGCAAGCTGAAAAGCGGTGAGTTTGACGGCATAATCCTTGCGGCGGCTGGTCTGGAACGTCTCGGACTTTATGGTACAGAGGAGTTTTCCTTTACAGCCTTTGACAG